>CAMJTE010000001.1 GCA_946408655.1 uncultured Caryophanales bacterium
TGCTGGTGATCACTTATCTTAATTTATTTAAAATTTTAGTTACAGTTTTGTGACTATTATAAATTGTGATAATCCATTATAAATACTAGCATTTGCCTCGATTGATATTTTTAAGATAATTGGATAATTTATCAAAAAAATCCCATTTTTTCAATAAAAATATGTAATTTTATTAATGTTAATCCATACAAAGTGTTGGTTTTATTAGTGTTTAAGTCACAAAACTGTAACAAATTTTAACGCTTTTTTTGGCGTCTTTTTAGCATGAACTAATTTATGCGAAGAAAAAAATATATGATTATTTTTTATCCAATATTCATATATTTTATCTTTTTAAATTAATTTACTCTTTTTTGCTGATTCATTATCTATAAGAAAATCTACTGTATGTTTTTCTTTTGATGCTGCTTTAACTACCACTTTTATTGTGTCTCCTAATCTAAAGCCTCTTTTATTTCTTTTTCCTACTAATGAGAATGTATCCTCATTATATTCGTAATAATCTCCTTTAATATCTTCTACTCTAATTAATCCTTCTATTAAATTAGGTAATTCTACAAATATACCAAAACTCATTACTCCTGATATTACTCCCTCGAAATGCTCACCTATATGTTTTTCCATATATTCAGCTTTCTTCATATCATCTACTTCTCGTTCACATTCAATACTATTTCTTTCTTTTAATGAAGAATGTTCTGCAACAAATGGCAATTTTGCTTCCCAATGTTTAATAGTTTCTTTATTTAAATTCTTATTAAATAAATATGTGTGTAATAATCTATGAACTGTTGTATCAGGATATCTTCTAATCGGAGATGTAAAATGGGTATAACACTTACTTGCTAAGCCAAAGTGTCCAATATTTTTTGTATCATATACTGCTTTTTGCATACTTCTTAAGAGTTCTTTAGACATCATAGAATACTCTTTGGCATCTTTTAATTGCTCTAATATTCCTTGCATAGCCTTAGGAGTAATCTTATTTATTTTACCTGTAATTGTATAACCTAGAATACTTATATAATGCATAAATTTAGTAATCTTCTCTTCATTAGGTTCACCGTGCACACGATAGATAAACGGATATTCCATATAAAAGATATGTCTTGCAACAGTTTCATTAGCAGCTATCATAAAGTCTTCTATTAGTTTTTCTCCAGTACCTCTATCCCTTAAAGTTACATCAATAGCTTCTCCTGCTTCATTTACTATAATCTTAGATTCATCTAAATCAAAATCTATATAGCCTTTTTCTACTTTATTTTTTCTAAGAATATCTGCAAGTTTCTTCATATCTTTTAAAGTGTCCGCATACTTTTCATAACCCTCTGGTATTATATCTTCTTCTAATATTTTATTTACTTTCTTATAAGTCATTTGAATATTAGATTTAATTACACTTTCAAAAATTTCGTATTCTACTACTTCTCCAGTAGAATCTATTTCCATTTCACATGAGATAGCAAGCCTATCTGCATTAGGATTTAATGAACAGATTCCATTAGATAATTTATGGGGTAACATTGGTATTACTCTATCTGCTAAATATACACTAGTGCCTCTATCATACGCTTCTTTATCTAATTCAGTATCTTCTTTAACATAGTGAGAAACATCAGCAATATGTACTCCTAATTTATAATTACCATTAGATAGTATATCTAGTGATATTGCATCATCTATATCTTTAGTATCGTCACCGTCTATAGTAAATATCATCTTATTTCTTAAATCAGTTCTACCAATATATTCTTCTTCCATTACTTCACTAGGTAATTTATCTACTTCATACATTACTTCTTCAGAAAAAATATCATTAATATCATGTTTTGCAGCAATAGATAATATATCAACTCCTGGATCATTAACATGTCCAATTATCTTAGTAACTTCACCATTAAAGTTATGATTATCTATTCTATTTAATAGTTTAACAACTACTTTATGACCTTCTACTACATCTTTTAAACTATTCTTATCTAGTATTACATTAATGTTTAGCTTATCATCATCTAATTTGAGTTCTAAGTTGTTTTTATTCTTTACTATAGTTCCAACTACATTATCTATTTCTCTTTTAACAACTTTAAGAATTCTACCTTCTAAGTCAAAACCTTTCTTAGAAGTAATTTCTGCAATAACTATATCTCCATGAATCGCACCATTCATGTTAGTTGCAGAAACATAGATATCATCCTTGCCTTCAATATCTACAAAACCATACCCTTTTTTATTTACTATTAATTTACCAGTCTTTAAATGACTATTATCAAATAACATATATTTATCTTTATTAGTATGGTATACCTTAAGTTCACTCTCTAATTCTTCTAGCTCTTTTAATAACTCTTGTAGGTCATTACTACTATTAAGTTTTAATAAATCATTTATTTCATAAATACTTAAAGCCTTATTCTCGTTTTTTAATATATCTATTATTCTATCTTTCATCACTCAATCTCCTTTGTATCCATCTCTACTTGATTAATACTATTAAATCTCTTAGTAATTTTATCAGTTGTAGTATGAATATCTTTAACGTCTTTACTAACAGTTTCTATACTTCTATATAATTTATCCCAACGTTCTTTATATCTTTTAAACTCTGTATCAAGTAGTATTAACTCATTATGAATTACTTTTGCATACTTATCTCTTTCAATATTTTTAATTATTACTTGAATAGTAGTTAAAGTACTAATTAAAGTAGTAGGACTAGTTATCCACACTCTTTTTTTATAAGCATAATCAAGTATATCATTATGATATGCATTAACCTCGGCAAATAATGCTTCAGCAGGTAAAAACATAATAGCTTGATCACTAGTTACTCCTGGAATAATATACTTACTACTAATTGCATCAATATGTTTCTTCATATCTATTTTAAATTGTTTTTCTGCTTGTGTTCTTACATTAACACTATTGTTCTTATCAACCATGATTTGATAACTTTCTAAAGGAAACTTAGAATCAATCGCAATCATACCAAGTGGCTCTGGAGCAAACAATACTGAATCTGCAATAGTTCCATTTGGAAGTGTATATTGAGTTTGATATATAGTTTTATTATTAATTCCAAACACATTAGATAGGATGTGCTCGAGATTTACCTCACCAAATATACCCCTAGTTTTCTTATCAGTAAGTACTCCTTGTAATGAAACAATATCTCCAGATAAACTATCTATCTTCTTCTGCGCCTCATCTATTTTCGACAATCTTTCAAGCACATTAGTAAATGTTTTATTAGTTCTTTCAAAGTTTTCATCTAATCTAGAATTTACTTTATCATTCATTACATTGAGTTTTGTATCCATTCTATCATTTAATTTATCAAAATCTTCATTTATACTGCGTGCAAAATCACTCTTAAAATCACTAATTTCTTTTACTACTTCTAATTCTAATCTATTTATCTTTTCTACTAAATCATTATTATTGTTCCTTCTAACTATTAAAACAACTACTAATATAAGTAATACAACTAACAAACCAATTATTAAATATTCCATCTTATCACCATCTTCATTATAGTACATTTGTACATTTTAAGCAAGAAAAAAACAGAATATTTTACTCTGTTAAAATCCATGCTTCATACCCACCAATAATATTAATTAAATTATAACCTTTACTATTTAATATATTACATAATTGCATACTCTTTATACCCTTTTGACAATAGACATAATATGCTTTATTAATATCTAAATACTTATCAGGATTATAAATCAATTTATTAAAGGGAATATTACAAGCATTTAATATATGATTATCATTATACTTTTCTTCACTTCTTATATCTATAATATTAACACTACCTAATTTTCTTAAATCATTTACTGTAATACTATTCAATATAATCACCCTTATATTATATGCAATTAAATATTATTTATTATAATTGGGTCTATAAAATCCATTAATTCTTTGCTTAGAACTTGCGTCACTTCCACAATAATCTGAGGAATATGTTCCTTTCGAAACAACGTTACCTTTATTACCTTCAACAGTATGTATAGTTCCATCTTCTTCTACTTCAACAACAAATCCAATATGACTACTTAAATATTGATCACGATCATTAAATCCAGAAATAGGTGGATAAGACTCGGTAGTTCTTAAAGGATATGGAATGTACAAGCCAGAATAACCATATTCTGGATCAAAAACAATTAAATCACCCGGACGCGGCTTAGTATTTTTATCATAACATTCATCTTCATACCAAGTTCCTAATCCTTTTTTTACCGATTCCCTTACTATTCCATCTGCTGTAGCATCTTTAACAACTAATCCTTTTGTCCTACTATCTTGATTAAATAACCACCAAATAAACGCAGCACACCAGTCAGCATCACGTCCTATTTTTATTTCATCTTGATATAATGTGCCTCCATTCCCTATTTCGCCTTTTGCAATATAAATTAATTTATTTATAATTTCATTTGAATTTGGACTAGAAGATTCATAATTATTTTTCTTTGTAGCACTTATATAACATTGAGTGCCATCCAAGTTACCTACACTACATTTATAATTGTTTTCTTCAACAGGTTTTATATAACATCCTAATCCAATTAAACTTCCTTTTTCACATTTATAGTTAGAATTTTTTCTTGCATTTATATAACATTTACCATTGTATAAATCACCAAGACCACATTTATAATTGTTTTTTATATATGCATCTATATAACATTGAGTGCCATCAACATTTCCAACACTACATTTATAGTTGTTTTCTTTACTTGCATTTGTATAACATCGTGTACCGTCCAAGTTCCCAACACTACATTTATAATTGTTTTTCTCAGTAGCTTTTATATAACATCGAGTACCTTTTAAATTTCCTATACTACATTTATAATTGTTTTCTTTACTTGCATTTGTATAACATTGTGTACCGTCCAAATTCCCGACACTACATTTATAATTGTTATTTACAATTAAATCTTTGTAACACATTTTGCCTTTTTTATCTCCACCAGAAGAACAAACATATTGATTTGTTGTACCAACAATTTTCGATGCGCTTCTAACACATTGATTGCCTTTTTTATCCCAGCCTGTTGGGCATTTGTATGTTGGGGTATTGGTTGCAATACGATAACATTTAGAACTATATAATTTCCAACCCTTTGGACAACTATATTTTGGAGTACTAGTTGCACTCCTGTAACAATTACCGCCTTCTTTTCTCCAACCATCTGGGCATTTATATGATGGATAATTTACTGCACTTCTATAGCACTTAGAGCCATATAAACTCCAGCCTCTTGGGCAACTATATTTTGGAGTATTAGTTGCACTCCTGTAACACTTTGTAGCATATCTCCTCCACCCACTTGGGCAATCATATTCAGGTGTATTGGTTGCATTTCTATAACATTTTTCACCTAATAATCTCCAACCCTTTATACAACTATATGTAGTAGTGCTAGTTGCACTTTTATAACATTGATTACCTTTTCTTATCCAACCAGTTGGACAATTATATGTTAGATTATTAGTTGCACTTCGATAACACTTAGTTCCTTTTTTATTCCAACCATCAGGACAAGAATAACCATCGAAATCAGAGATTGAGTCGTTTTTTAATAAATTATAATTATTTAGAAAATAAAGTGCGCCAAGAAGGATAAAAAAACAAACAATAATTATAGCAGTTGCTTTTTTACGTTTTTTTCCATTATTTTCCATTAAGACATGAACAACTTTTCTTTTCATATATACTCCTACTTTCTAAAAATATAATAACACATAATAACTATAATATCAACAAATTTATTTATTGTAAAACTCATTATTTGCAGAGAGTGCCTAATTAATGTATAATAATTGATATAGTTATACATTGATGAGCAACTGTGCAATTATGACGTGGTGGTCCTCTGCATAGTTGTTCATCAATGTAGAGAGGATCACCAAATATGAAAATTAGAAATAAAATTGATAACTCAAGGAGAAAAACTCCTTGGGATGATAATGCATCACTTACTGCTACGCAAAAATTTATTAAAATAAAATATGAAGAAAATTATTGTTTTAAGCATCCCAATTTGTTATTAACAAAGGAATTTGAACTATTAAACTCTATAAAAATAGATGAATGCCGAAGATGTGGAACTAAAAACATCAGAAAAAAAGGTTTCTCTAGAAATAATGTTCAAATGTATTACTGTAATGAATGTGAGCGACACTTTGAACCAACAACTAATACTATTTTTGAAGAGCACAAAATTTCAATAACGGAGTGGATAGAGTTTTTGCTTGACTTATTTAATTACGGAAGCACGTCATTAGTATCTAAGGTTAACAAGAATTGTATTAATACTTCCAGATATTGGTTAACGAAAACCTTCTTAGTATTAAAAGATTATCAGCAATCTATTCTTTTAAAAGGCACAGTATATGTTGATGAATTTTACTATAAAGTTATACAAAGTAAAATTATAACTAAAGATGGTAAGCAACTTAGAGGATTATCGAAAAATCAATTTTGTATTGGTTTAGGCTATGATAAAGAAAATATTATTGCTATTCTTGAAGGTGTTGGAAAACCAAGCGAAAATAAAACAAAATTAGCTTTTATAGATCATATAAAAACTAATTCAAAACTAATTCATGATGAAGAGAAAAGTCATAAAGTATTAATTGATGAACTTAATCTTACAGATGAATCATATAATTCTAATGATTTGAAAAAACTTGATGATAAAAATAATCCTTTACAACCAATAAATCATATTTGTGATTTATTAAGAAAGTTTTTAAACTCACATAGTGGATTTGATAGAGACAATTTACAAGATTATCTTAATCTATTCTGTTTTATGCATAACGGTTATAAAAGTAATTTGGAAAGAATTGATAAACTATTGAATATAGCTTTAAATAAAAAAGTAAGGTTAAAATATCGTGAAATGTTTAAAAAACGTGATAATGATTGAGGTTGTCAGGCACTTTCTGCAAATAATGAGTTTATTGTAAAAGTTCTGTTCAATCTTTTGACTGATGATGTTATAAACAAGTTGTATTACCTATAAAACAATGTATTGATATATCTACTTATCAGTAATTTGCTTGAACACAGCCATTGTAAAAAAAAGATTTACATATAGAAATTAACCTATATGTAAATCCTTTATCACTCACTAAAGAAGTCATCAAAGAATTGATCATCTGTTACTCCACCATTCTGTTTTTCTTTTGTACTAGACTTATCAGGAGTAATAACTTCTTCGATATCAGCATCAATAACTTTTTTAGAATCATCCACACTCTTTTTTTCGTCAGATTTATTCTCAGATTTTTGTTCTTGTTCTTTTCTTTCTTCTTCTTCAAGTTCGGCAATTTTAGCATCTATTCTTTTTACCATTTCATCAATATTAAATGAATTATTATTAGGTTTTGATGATCCACCACCAAAAGGATTTGCACCCATTCCACCTAGTCCTGAAGGCATTCCATTCATTCCAGGAAGTCCAGGTAATCCTGGTAGTCCTCCCGGCATCCCACCAAATCCACCAAGTGGTAATCCTCCACCAGTAGGATTAGGGCCACCGGAACCTAACATATTATTTATTTTATCTTCTCTTTTCTTTTCTACAAAACCTTTTAAATCAAAAACCTTCACAGGTAATTTTTCATGAACAGGATAAGTTGCCTTAGGATAATTAACTCCCCAATCCATCTTAAAATTAGGTGTTAGTTTTGTTTTAAATGGCATCATACGAATTCTAAGAACAATAGTTTCCCACATTTTCATACGTTGTAAGTCACTTACAGTAACTAACGGAGTTGATGAGGTTTTCTCTTTTTCCTTAGATTTAACTTCACCACACATTTTACTAATCTCTTCAAGTGCAGAAAGTTCAGAACTAATTAAATAAATAATATTACCACAGTTACCTTTTATAGTCTCTCCATTTTCTTTACCATAAACTTCATAAAGCTGAGCAAAGTTCTGAATAATAAAAGTAAATCTAATATTTCTTGAACGAGCTGCAGTAACCATTGTAGTAACATCTTTTAAAGGAGGCATATTAGCAAACTCATCTAGAATAAAGTTAGTTCTATGAGGTAATTTTCCTCCACTTTCTTGTGCAACAGAAATCAACGTTTCATAACATTGCTTTAGAAATATTGTAACTAATGCATGATAAGTTTTCTTTTCATCTTGAATAACTATAAATACAGCTGTTTTCTTTCTACCAATATCACGCATATCGAAGTCATTATGCGCAAGCATTTCAGATAAGTTTTCACGAGAAGCAAACAACTTTATTTTTTGTTTAAATACTGATAGTATACTTCCTCTAGTTTCATTCGGAGCCATAATTGTTGAAGATGCATTAACATATGCAGGACTAGCAGGATCTTTATAACTAAAATATTCATTAACATACTTAGTATTACCTATTTTTTCTTCACCAACAGTAGTCATCAAGTTAATACTATTTAAATTTATTTCATCTTCCGCGGCATCTTCAAACAATCCTAATGATAAACCAGCAAAATAGTCTGCAGAAGTGTTTTCCCAGAATGGATCTTGCCCTTTAGATGATTCATCATAAAGTATATTTTTAGCAAGGTCATCTAATAACTCATTAGCCTTATCTTGATTACCATTTTGATAAAACGAATATGGTAAACTCATCGGATTCCAAGAATTACCTTGTTGTGGGTCACGAAAGTTTAAAAGAACTATGTTATAACCTAAGTCTCTTAACATCTCAGATGTATCTTCAAAAATTTCACCCTTTGGGTCTGTTATAATCATTGATTCATCATGCTTACAAAGCAATTGTACCATAGGAAGTACAGTAGTCTGTGTTTTACCTGCACCAGTAGAACCAATAACTAGATTATGGTATCCTCCATCATCAACCCAAGCTTCCTTTTCATTCATTATGATAGGAATACCAGCAGCATCATTATGTTTAGCCTTAGGATCAACTTTTTTTAATTCCTCTTTCATCTCTTTATCTTTAGCCCAACGAGAATAGTTTTTTTCTTTTTTAGCACCCACTTCAATTCCAACGCCACTACTTCTTTCAAATATATATGATTTAACACTTATTAAACCAATAATTATTCCAATAAAGAACCCTACAATGGTCATTGAAAACATAATTCCATTAGTAAATACTAAGAATATATTTGCAGTAAATGGTTCTTCCTCGACAAATGCATTAATATTTACAACTAAAAGTTGTACAACAATAAGCCAAACAAAAGAAAAAATACAGAAAATCAATAAATCTTTAGGCTCGACTCTTAATCTTAGTTTCATAATTCCTCCATCTATCTAAAATCAACAGTATAGTTCATTACACCATTAGATTTAAATGTTACACGATTATTATTTCCATCAATAATAGAATAATATGTATATTTACCCTTCTTATAATAATTTAATTTAGTAACTTTTGTACTAGATAAATCCATTTTACTTACATAACTTTTAAATTCTTCTATCGTATATAATTGTTTCATACTGTCTTTTTCAAATTTTGCGTAAGCCTTTTCAACATCAATGTGTATTAAGTTATAATAATTACTTAAATATATTGATGCCTGTTTATCAGCAGTTATGTAAGAACTATTATAAACATTATAATCATTTTTAGCAATACTACTTACTATTTTTTTATTATGAATTGTCATATATAGTACAACATCTAATCCAACTAATACAACAACAACAAGCAAGATGATAGAATAATCTCTTTTACTTAATTCAAAATCCATTGTTCTACCTCCTTAAATGTTTTACCATTATCAGGAACAATTGCAAAAGAACTATTTTTATTATCAACTAATACAATAATATAATAATCGCTAACTGTTTCATAACTATCCATTGAATTTTTTTCTATCATACCATACACATAAAATTTATTAATATTTTTACTAATTTTTTCATAATACATCTTTTCACCTACAAAAGATATATTGCTATCAGAATATTTATTAACATATTTAAAAATATTACTTATATTAATTCTCTTTTGTGAAACATAGTTACCATCTAGTAATTTAATAATACTTTCTTTATTACTATCATTAGAATAATGAACAAATTTATTTACTATTCCCACAACATCATAATACTGAGTACTATTATCAACAATTTTTACATTTGAATAATCTTTTTTTTCATCATTATTAATCAAAATATATATAGTAGATACAATAAACATAAAAGCAATTATAAATAAAATATCCTTTAAATATATCTTCATATTTTCCTCCTAGTAATAGTGAATTGTACCTCCAAATCCTTTTGCGGTTTCTTCAACAATTTTAGCTAATTTAGATTTTTCATCATTTGGTACATTAAAATTACCTATACATTCTATATTTCCATCATCACTTTGTTGATCATGTGTTGTATATATTCCTGATGTAAATACCAACCATTCTGATTTTCTTCTTTTTATTAATCCCGGCCAAGTTATGCCATTACCATGAACATATTCACAAAATGATTGAAATAATTTATATGTATATCCATATTTCTTGTAACCATCAATGACATTATATGTAAAACCAGCTCCACCATTATATTCACTCGACGTTAAAGCAAGAATTTGATTATTATTTAAGGTTACTCCGTTATCACTTAAAATTTTTTCAACAGATTTTCTATGTAGTTGCATTGCATAGAGATATACCCTATCTATATCTGCCTTAGGAACCCTAGAACCAACATATATTTGTGATGGATCAACGCCAGCAAGCCTAAATGCTTCAACTTCATGTGGTGTTATTCCAGGACCTATTGTCCAAACAACCCCATCTCCGCCATCATAAGCAACATAATACTCTCCTTCTTCAACACCACCTTCAAAATATCTAACCCAGTCTAATAATTCTTGTGGAATAAAACAATCATCTTCACTTGTGCCGCCTGGACCACTAGGCCTAGAATTTTCAGGATCTATATAATTTAAAGGATCGACTCTCGCCCCAAATTCATCTTGACCTTCTCTAACCTCAAAATGTAGATGTGTACCAGTTGAATGACCACTTGAACCAACTTTACCTATAACTTGTCCTTGTACAACCTTATCCCCAGCATTAACCTTAATAGTATTCTGATGAAGGTGTCCATAATATTGATAATTACCATCATTTGATTTAATAACAATGTGATTTCCATAAGAACCGCCACAACTATAATCTCCAAAAGAAACACATCCATTATAAGCTGATATAACTTCTCCAGATTGGGCAGCAATTACATTTACAACTCCAGCATCAGCTGCAGGAGCAATATCAAGACCACCATGTCCATAATCATGAATCCCTGCCTCTGTTGCACCAAACGTTGATGATATATATACTGTATTAGGTTCTCCAGTAGCCATTTCTACTCCTTTTTCATTGGTTACTTGATCGCTTCCAATAGGCCACATATATGACTTACTCCCACCACAGGCATCAGAATAACCCGAATCAGATCCACTATCTACTGGATATAAATCATCAAAAAACTCTTTATAATCATATATATCTTGTCTTTCAAGTTCATACTCAGCAAAAATAATTGTAGGTATAATTAGCATTGTAATAATAAATAATATATATTTTTTCAAACTAATCACCTCACAACCTATATTTCATTACTAACTTTAATTTTTTTCATTACCATATATACTGCTAATAAAACAATAACAATTCCTGCACCTAAAATAATATAAATACTATATTTTGATAAAATAAAGCTTTTACTAGCTGTCCCTTTTGCAATCTTTATTTTAATACTAAAATCATTTTTATTCTCATTAGTTAAATACCAAGTATATTTATTACCTTTAACTTTATCAGCATTATTACTTACAACTTTATTTTTAGTAATAATATTAATATTCAAATTATAATCATACATACAATCTGTCATATCACTTAAATTTATTTCGTAATACTTTTCATCATCCATAATAACCTTTTTCTTAGTAAAGCATTGATTAATTGTATTAGCATTTACAAAATCATATGGTTTATAAGTATATTTATAGATTGCAGAAATTATATTACCTTTTTTTTCTATTTTCTTTTCATACATTACATCATTATTAGCATGAAGAGGATACTGATTAGCATTTATTCTCTTCATGTTATCATCAGTATTTTCAACACTAATTCTAAACTCTTCTTTTATTGAAGAATCATTTATAAATAAATAATATTCCTGTTTACATCCTGCTAACTCTAACAAAATTAGAATCAGCACCATAAACTTTATTTTCTTCATATTTCACCACACTAATAATTAGGTCTAAAATAACCATTTATTCCCTGTAATCCATAAGTTCCACAATGCGTTTTTCTATTATACTGTTTCTTTCTTACAGCATCCCCACTATTTCCTTCAACTGTATAAACATATGTGTCATCTACCGCATATACATATCCAACGTGACTACTATAATATTTATCATTTCCATTAGCAGGCCAAGGAGTATATCCACCAACATATGGATCAAATACGATGACATCTCCAGCAGCTGGAACTGTTCTTGGATCAGTACATTCATCTTCATACCAAGTTCCATAACCCGCTGCAACCGAAGCACGAGGAATTTCACCTGCAATTAATGAACTTTTTATATACTTATCAATTCCTCCAATTTGATTAAATAACCAAGAAGTAAAAGCCGCACACCATTCAACTCTACCACCTGTATTAAACCAGCCCCAATATTTTGCTCCACCAGCATTAACTTGATCAGCTTCAGCAAGAGCAATTTCCGTCATTTTATCAATGGCTTCCTTACCAGTTTTAGAAACAACTGTACTAGCAGAATTATTTGGCCCTAATCCCGTAGAACAACTTTGAATCTCGGTTCCAGGAGTATGATATTTTAACTTAACATATTCTATTAAAAAATCTTTATATTTTTTTAGGTCTAATTCATAACTTTCTTTTATAGATTCTTTATCATATTCACCATCTTCACACTTTAATGTTTCTTTAGAATAATTAGATTTCTCAATGTCCTCTGCTTTTAACTCATCATTACTTTCTTCATTACTTTCTTCTTCATTTTTTTCTTCAGAATCATCTTTCTTACATTTATAGGTTATTGACTTTTTTACCATGTTCTTTGCAAGTATTTGCATATCATAAGAAAAATCATTAGCATTTAAATACGTATAACATGGATCATTTTTAAAATCATATTCCCAATCCAAATTTGTAATCTGATTCTCATTTTTCAAAGAATTTCTATCATATCTATTTAAATTATTAGCAAAAACAGTAGGCAATTCTTCATTATTGTAATAAAGAGCAGCCATTATTAAAGGTAAATCTAGTGTTACTTTATATTTATTTTGATAAAGATAATATAGATCATACATTTTTAAATAAAATTTATATTCATTACCATTTCTACAATCATCATCTGAATTATCGTTTGTACAAGCTTTCATTGTTCCAAAATAGTCACTTAAATCAGATGAATCGTAATAATCAGATATTTCATAAGCCCTATTTACTCCAACAAACATAAATATAATTAGAAATATTAATATTATCTTTTTCATAATTCCTCACTTTTAATAATTTGGTCTATAATATCCGTTTATCATACAATCTTTTCTCTCATGCGTAACGAATACAACTCTTTCCGGATCATGGTTTCCTTCAACGGTATAAATATTTTTATCATCTACTGCATAAACATATCCAACATGTCGACTGGAGTATCTATCCAAATAACAATCATCACCTGGCTTGCACGTATTCCAGTGAAGTACATCTCCCGACTTTGGAACTGTTTTAGAATCAGTACATTCGTCTTCATACCAAGTACCATATCCATTCGCAACAGCTCCTCTTGCACCAGGACCAGCTGCACCAGATTTTTCATAGTACTTATCTAATCCATTTACTTGGTCAAAAAGCCATGAAACAAACATTCCACACCAATCAGCTTCAAGTCCATACCAATCTTGATATTTTCTTCTTCCAACTCCATTTTCCGCTTCCTTTGTTGCAATTTCATTTATTTTATCAATAGTCTGATTACCAGTTTTAGGAACAGGAACAGGTGGTGTACTACTAGATGTTGACTCACCATAATAATTAGAACCTTCTGAATTATTATTGCTGCTATTAGCATCATCGCCACTTTGATTACTATACCATTCAGTCAACTCTTCTTCTATTGGATTAGATTTTGATGCAAGATATGCTTTACCACCAGAATCTGCAAGAGAAGAAACCATTATAACACAAAAGAAAATTGCCCCAACAAGAATACCTCCGCAAATAAAAATAAATAAATATTTCATTTGCCTAGTTGTAATTGCTGTATATCTCGCCTCAGCAGCATCAGGTTTATATTCTTCTCCTAGCTGTTCTGCTCTATTAGCCTCTTCAACATCATCAGCACTAGCATTAGCTTTATCCCCAACTTTAGACATCAAGTTTTGAAAAAAACCCTTATTTCTAGTACTTTTAATTCTTTCAATCATTTTAGCCATTTTAGCATATTTGCGGGCTACTGGAATTCTTTCAGCAATCTTAATCGCTTTATCTATATTTTTTCCATTTTGCATCCTTCTAGTAGAATTTCTACTATTTATACCGGAAATACTACTAGAAGAACGGGTAGTAGAAGAAGTACTCCCACTTATTAATGAACTAGATGAAGATAATCCTCCTCCAGAATCTCGTTTACCAATGCTACTCCTACGTCCTTGTACAGCAGCATCTTTTCTTAACTGTCCCGTTTGTTTTGCAGTTGAAATTCCTTTAGCTACATTATCTTTCATCTAAATCACCTCAATTCTTATAATCCTCCTCCACTACCAAACGATTCTAATTCAGCATCAGAAGCAATTACATTAATACGCATACGTCTTGATCCGCATACAAAGAGTGCTTCTCCTTGTCCATATTGTTTAATACTTTCTGCCTCACTATCATTTAAATCAATCAACCTAGCAAGATCGAATACCGCCTGTTTCTTTAATCCCATAACTAAATAATATGAAGCATTATCAAATATAGCTTTACCTTGAGTGATAACAGCAGGATCACTAAAGTCAGTCGGTTGTTGAGTTATTAACATAGTCCCTGTATTATACTTACGTGCACGTCTTTGCATTTGTGCAAGAAAATCTGCTCCCAACGTATTTCCACCACTTAATAGAACGTGTGCTTCATCAACCATCATAACTGTATTAATTTTAGGATTTAAAGTAAGACCCCAAGCATATTTTAATATATTAAAGAATAATGCATTCTTAATATTAGAATCAGCATTCATAACTTCCCTAATGTTAAATACTATAAAATTACTATTAGGAGAAATTGTTGTATGACCATCAAAATAATACTTCAACTCTCTAACTATAGGTCTAATCTTTAACTCAAGTCTTTCAAGAACATCTTTTTCTTGTGTTTTTTCTGGCATTGCAAGAATACGACCTTTAATAGTAGCATATACATCTTTAAATGTTGGGTAATCTTCAGAAGAAAATCTAGTAAAATCACTATTATAGTCAATACCAAAACGTTTATAAGTCTCTTGTACTACTTCACTAAACATATTAACTAAATCCTCAGTAATAGAAGGATCATAATACTTTAAAAACGCCTTAATAGTTTGTAGAGTACGAGTTAAAACAGTATATCCTAACCCTTGTTTCATCTCCTCTTCATCAGCATCAAGTACAACCTCAAGTGGATTAATCATACCAAATTCTCCACCCTTACCAAGGTCAATAAAATCTCCTCCGTAAAGATTAACCATATCCTCAAGTTCACCTTCAGGATCGATTATAACTAACTGATGGCCATTTCTAATATGACTTCTTAACATTATCTTTGCAGCAGTAGATTTTCCACTACCAGAAGTACCTAAAATAATCATATTAGCATTATTTCTATTACTTTCTTTTCTTATTTGATATAAGAATTGATTAAATAAAACTACACCACCAGAAAAATCTATACCAAGTAAAGTTCCCAATCCTGGATCTTTAATACTATCAAATATAAAAGGATACATCGCAGCCATAGTAGGTGCTGGAATTGGAGTACCAATTCGATCTTCAATATCTTGTTTACCATAAATAGGTAGACATGATTTTAAAACTTGATCTTGTTCAAAACGTAGAGGTATAGCCCTAAGTTCCATAGACTCTAAATAATTACGAACTTGTAACTTCTTTAATTCTAATTCTTCCTTAGTATCAGCAGTAATCATAATATGCATCTGAAAATCATATATCTTAGCTTGACTTGCAGCTAACTCACTTATAAATTGTTCCAAAGATTCATAATCTTGACGAATTCTTTCTTGAATAGTTCTATCATTTTCATCTTGATATCTTTGCTTTAAGTCAGCAAGTTCTTTATTAAGCATCTTACTCATACTACTAAAAGGTAAAGGTATATGCTTAATAACTAACTTAATACCAGACATACTAGTTAAACTAGATAAATAACCTGGATAAATAAATTTTGGATAAGAAATAACACTTAGTATAGTTGCATATTTATCACTAACAATAAACTCACTAGGTTTAAATTCAAGCCCCTTAGGAGCAATTTCAGCTTTAATATTACTCATGCAAACACCGTCCCAAAATTAGTGGTCTCTCCACCATTTAAAAAATTATCCAAAATCATTCTTAAATCATCATTACTAGTCTGCGTAGCAGTAAGACCTGCAGCAGCAAAATTATTAATTAAATTTCTAATACGTTTCTGAATAATATCAGTATCTTTATGCTTAAACAAAAGATAATACTCAGTATCAACAACACTATTTCTAACAAACATAGTAGCCTTATCCATATCCTCAGAAATAATCTTTCTTTGAACAGGCGATACACTAGAATTATATAGAACCTGAAGTTCAGACAAATAGACATTAATATCTACCGGCCTATCAGCAGCAATAATCCAAAACTCATAATCAATAACATTATATACAGTCTTTAAATTAGTAATAATCGCACTCTGAGTAGCAGGATCAAGAATAAAAATATTCCTTGGCATAATCTTCACACCAGATACCTTCATCTTATTATCAAGTTCAATCATCCCACTTGCAATAGATTTAACCGGAACATCAGTATATCTACTTTTTATCGTCTTCTTCGCCATCGTTATAACACCAACCTCTCCATATATATTTTTGTCTTGTAGTATAAAACTCCCAAGCAAGTTTGATCACAGTCCTAATATTATGATAATTAGGAACAGGAAAAACCAAAAATGCACTAATTACCCCCGGAGCCAAAGCAATAATCGCAAATAGAAACCCCTCAATAGGTAATATCAGTAACATTAATAATGAAACACCTACACCAACAAGAAATAAAGCCAAATCAAACTTCGTAAACAAACCAAATAGTAACATCGACTTCTTCGAGTTAGCCGGTATCAAATACATATTATCCATATAGTATCACATCCTTTTTATTATCCAATAGTAGATTTATCAGCTTGAACTTTTCTTTGTTGTTTTCCAAGATCTTTGATTTTTTGCTCATTGTCTGCAATTTTTTCTCTATCCGAACTAATACTCTGTTCAAGTGCAAAATTATCATTTGTAAATTTATTCTTATCCGCATCCAATCCTGCTGCATCCTTCGCAGCATTTGTTCCACGCATAGCAGCATATGCAGAATAATTATTCTTTAAATCATCATCAGTAGCCAAATTTGCATTTATCCAAGCATCACGTCCAGTTGTATTTGCATATGTTTCAGCATCAAATTTAAGTTCAGATGCCTTGGCACCACGTTCTTGATCATTAGACCATTTATATATTTTTCCATTAACGGTTACACTTCCTTTAGAAGCTTTACTAGATAACAATCCATCAGCATTATTTAAATAATCTTTATAAATTTGTCCTGCTGCGCCACTACCTTGTTTAACTTTTTTTACACCTCGATCTTGGATTTTTTCAATATATCCTGATGCCTTATTATTCTCTGATATTTTTCTCTCGGTAGGAGCAATTTTTGCCTGCAAGTCTTTATTTTCATTTTCATATTGTTTAACTCGTCTTTCAACTCTAGATTCAGCACCACCAAATCCAGTCTTTTTTGCAAATCTTGCACCTAATCTTCCATGCCAAGTTGATCCATTCATTCGAGCATCTCTTAATTTACTTGCATAATCAGCTTGATGTTTTGCAGCATCGCCAAAGCCTTTACCACTCATAAATCCCGCTGCTGCACCTCTAAGTCCTCTTCCATGCATTGCTCCAATCGCTAATCCACCTGCAGCTCCTGTAATTCTTTTTCCACCTACTGCTCCTTCTTCTAATTTCTTAAGTGGATTAAGACTAAACTTACCATCACCTTCAATTTTAACCCCCATATTTTCAAGTATCTTTGGTAATTGTTTTATGAACATTAATACTCCAATAATAACAAATATTTTAACCCAACCATTCGTTATTTGTGAACCATTAACTATATCATACATTCCCATATCTGCTACTTTAGTTATAATATATATACCAAAGTATAGTGCAAGCAATCTAATAAATAAACTTAAAAATGTTGAAACACACATCTTATACCATTTTGAAAACATGCCATCTTTTCCACTTTTTGGATCCATATATGATATAACTGGTATTGGATATATTAATTGTAAGAAAGCGAGTTTTACACTTCTAACGCCAATATCTATACAGAATGATATTAATAGTAAGCATACTACAACCGCAGTAACGGTTGATAATGGTTTTTTATAATCTATTATAAAGTGTTGATCTGATGGAGTGTCTTCATCTTCTGCATCATTTGTAGTTGCTAAAGCTGTCGATGTTCTAAATGTAAGCCCAAGACTTTTATTTGCAATACCATAAGTATAATTTTCTAGATGAGGGCTATTAAGTCCAGCAGACTCTAAAGCATTAGTACAAGCCTCGCTAAAGTCACCATTTTCATCAACCATGTTCATACATTCTGAAAGACCTTCTACAGAATAATTTGGACTAAAGAAAGGCATCATTACATAAAATGCCATTCTATTACCCGCTGTATCAAGAATAGTCGATTCTCCTTCACCTTGTATCTTCTCACCTAAAAGGAGTTTAGCAAGTATATTATCATCTAACACTTTGGCTTGTAAACTAAATGCCATTTGAAAAATATATGGCACTAAAACTAAAAGCACAAGAGATATAACTGAACTTTGAATAAGTTTACCAAAGCCTTTGCTTTTATCTGAAAATTCATCTGGATTAACCACATATGTAATCAACGAAAAAGAAACTTTGAACAGCATAAAAATTCCAAGTAATATTTCTATTCTAGCTGCAAAAGACGCTATATCTCCTTGAGATAATATAGACGTTCTTGAAATAGCTATTAATAAATCATATAGAGTTCCTATAAAATTAAACAAAGTGGTATCTAATGACATAAAGAATCTAACCATTAATTTTTCAAACCACAACATAGTTATTCACCGCTTCCTTTTTCATAATTTTTTACAATAAATCATTCTGATAGAATTATATCAAAAAAGGCATAAAAAAACAAGCATGAAGCTTGCTAAAAAATTAATTACGTAATTGACAAGATGCCGATGTATTATCACTTGCATTACCACTTACAAAGCAGTTAAAACAACTCATAATACTGTTTTCATCAGTTCCTGCAACAAATCTAACAACTAATTGAACTAATGATACTACAAAGAATACGATAACTGCGGCAATTAATCTTTTTATAAAAGTAGTTTGATTTTTCTTAATTTCATCTTCCTTACCAGCAATAACCGCCTTAGCTAAGTCTAACATACCAAAAATAATTAATAAAATTGGAACAATAATTTTAATTAACATTACGATTGTAGATACTACATATGGAAACATACCACTAAATACAAAATTATTAATATTTCCACAAGAATACTCTAACCCCATATCAACTTTTGCCAAAATTTCAAACATATCTTTTCCTCCTAAACTAATTTAATTATATATCTTAATAACAATTTTGTCAATATACGCTATTTTATTATATAAGGATCTTTTTCAGTTCCACTACCAGATATAAATAGCTCTTCTCCATCAATATAAATAACCCAATGATACTTTTGATATCTGCTTGTCTCTGCTAACTCTACACCAATAGAATTAATTAAATAAGCTACCGAATCATCTTCAGATACTGTATCAACTGTCCAACTATAATCTATAAAATTAGCAATATAATTATAATTTGTACATGACAAATCACCAATTTTCTTACAATTTGCATCATAACTTGCCTGTAAGAAATCAGTTATACTTGGTAAAGTAATTAACTGTCCATCCAATGTTTCATTACATTCAGTAGTAATACCAAGACTTAAATCTTCTTTAGAACGTTTTCCTATACATACACTATGAGGAACAATTTTACCTCTAATATCATTATTCATTGTTTTATCATTTTTATAATCATATAGTAATCTATCTATAATTACACTATCTTTATAATTATTAATACCAGTATAAGAATTCTTATTTATATTATACTTATTATCCCAGTTAAAAGACATATCTTGAGCTTTTTCTTTAATAAGTTTTAAATTACCATTAGAATCTATCTTAATTATTCTATATATAGTTCCATAGAAAGATAAATAATTCTTAACCTTATTACCTTTAAAAATGTATTCATCCCCAATTTTATAAAGACCAGAACCAGCTTCAACAACATCTTTCATTAAATAATCTTTTAAGTACTCAGTCTTATAATTATCACATTCTAAATATGGAATATATGAATAATATTTACCTTCAGTAGTACTATTATTCTTAACAACAACACTACCACTACAACTTGAATCCTTCAAAGCTTTATCTGGACTTTTTAATCCATCATCAATTAAATTATCAAGTTTTATAATAGTACTCTTACCATTCTTAGGTAAGATTTTATGATTTTTAGCATAATTTTTTGCCCTATTCATCATCATTTCTTCATATTTAGAATATGATTTTTTACTGCTACAACCTCTAAGAAGTGCCATAAGTAAAATAAACAGTAAGGGCAACGATATTAATACAACACACGTTACCAAAAATTTTGAATCTAACTTTTTCATTAAATCACCTAGTCTTCTTGGGTTGCGCAAGTATCACCAGTACCATTAATAAAACAGTTAACACAATTTATCATGTCTTTAGATTTTCCAGAATCCGCAACAAAACTTATAAGTAATTTAACTATTACAAAGACAAAGAATACAATTGCAGCGGCAATAAGTCTTTTTACAAAAGTCATCTGATTCTTTTTTATTTCGTCTTCTTTACCCGCAATAACAGCTTTAATTAAATCAATCATACCAAATACAACAAGAACAACTGGCACAACAATTTGAATAACCAAAAAAATTATATGAACTGTATCTGCAATTTTTGCATCAATTAAAAGTTCATGCTCACCTTTGGTTAAGAAATTATCACAACCAAGAATACTTTTAGTAGCATACACAGGACTTGCCATAAGACAACACATAACAATTAACAATAAATAACTTAATTTCTTTTTCATAAATTCACTCCTTACTTACAATTACTTGCGTTATTTATAAAACATTCAACGCATCCCCAAATTCCATCACTATCTCCGCCTATCGCACTAATAAGCAGTTTAACAATTACAAAAACAAAGAACACAAGTGCACCCATTACTAATCTTTTAATAAACATTCCTTGGGCTTTTTTAATATCATCATCTTTACTTGATGATACAGCTTTTAAAAAATCAATAGATCCCATTATTATTAATATAACTGGTACTGCTATTTGCAATACATTAATCACCGTGTTAGATAACTGTAAAACCTTATATGGTAAATTCTTAATACTACCACAGGTAACATAAGTACCTTTCGCATACACAGGCGTAGATAATATAAAAGCAATTATTAGTGTAATAATATATTTAAATTTATTTTTCATAATCACCACTTACTCAGTTACACAACTCTTATTATTTAAAAAGCAATTCGCACACTTCATAATATTTCCTTTATCACTCGCATCTGCAACCACACTAATTAACAATTTAACAATTACAAAGACAAAGAATACAAGCGCACCTACAATTAACTTTTTAACAAAAGCCATTTGTGCTTTTTTTATTTCATCTTCTTTACCAGCAGTAACAGATCTAATTAGTGTAATCATTCCCATTATAATTAATATTATTGGAACAACAACTTGAATAATATTATAAGCTATATTTACAGTCTTTACAATGCTCTTTGGGACATGCTTAACCATCCCTCCACCACAGCTTACCTTATCCGTATTCAAGTTTTCATATGACTCACCAGATAAATCAACATTTTCATCTGCTGCATAAACAACATTTCTCACACCAAATTGTACCACAAATAATGCGATAATTGCAAATAAAACATATATTTTCTTCATAAAATCACCCTATAGTTTCAATTTATCTATTAAATTATTTATCAAATCACTATTATGTCTTTCATTTAACATTGGTAATACATAATATGCTTTTATATGTGATTCACTCTCAAATTCTTTTATCTCATCATTAGTTAAAGGACTTTTATTAAGTATTACCTTTTTATCTTTCAAAGAATTAAAAGTAGTAGGATCAACCATCATAGACTCATTTATTCGAATCATAGTTGGTTCAACCAAATAAATAATTTCATCACAATATTTTACCGCATTTTTAGAATTATTCAAGTCTATTAAGATAATATCTGTATTTCCATACTTTTCTAAAGTCATATCAATTGCATTATCTTGAATAGAAATCATCTCTTTATTGTAAAAAAAATTAAAATCTAACTTATCTATTTCTAAAGCTAGTACCTTACGTGCTTTATCTAAATGCTTTTTTAATATATATATTAAAGTAGTAGATCCTGCATGCTTAGTTACATTCTTAAATCCGATAGTTTTTGTTATTTTTTTACTTTTATTAACAAGTATAATTGCATCATCATAATTGTTAGGATTACTATATAACTCTACTATATGTTCTGCAGTATAAGCAATATTATAAATACCAAGTTCAATAATACTATTTAAATATTCTATACTTATATTATCTTTACTTAATACTAATATTAAATTATCAGGTTTAATAAAACTAATAAGACTTTTAAGTACATTAATATCATTATAATTATTTAAAGAAGTAATATCTATAATAGCCTTCTCATAACTCAAAGAACTTATCTCATTAAATAATACACCAACATCATAAGTACCATTCAACCTTTTTACGGTTGCAATAGAAATACTATCAATAATACTACTATTTAAATTCTCAATTACTATATTCATACATTCTCCTAACTAATTGTAATATGTCCTAGTCTCTCCATAAACAGGAGTAGAAAACAAACTACCTATACCAAGAACATTTATATTTAAATGACTAAAAGTAACAACAGTATAATAATATTCACTGCTACTTAAAGTAGTTTTATAAACACAATATCCATTATTACTAGAATTAGTATATACTGGTTCAGTCTTTGGATATTCAGCCTCTTCATCCGTATCTTTATCTAGTGCTTTCTTTTCTACTTTAGCAAATATCTTACCATTACATAAATCAGAATCATTCAAATGATAACCCATGTTTTTTAAAGTACTCACAATACTATTAATACAAGAATCATCTTCAAAACAAGTTTTACCAGTACTACTATTTACAATATAATATCTATCAAGTGCACTTATTATATTATTCTTAGCCTTATAAGCACTAGTATACATATTAGAAGCAATTAGTATAGCCCCAACTATACCTACTACAATAATAACTATATATACAAGCATAGTACTTCCAACCGCATCTTTCATGCGTCACCTCCTAATTAACAAGTAGAACCATAACAATTATACATAGTAGACGTACGAGAAGACATTTTGATAGGTACATTAAAATTAAATAAACCAAAATCTAAATTCATACCAGTAGTAACTTTATAACTATAATATTCATAATCAGGTGCAGAATCACTAGATTTATCATTAATAATATATACACAGTATCCTCTATAACCTAATTCACTTGCACTAGCAGAATTATTATCATTAATAATAGATCCATCAGCCTTAACAAGCCTTACCTTATTATTATTAAAATCATCATTTCCAACACTACATCCACTATTACTTCTGGTATAACCATAACTAGTAAGTCTCTTTTCAATTTCTTCCTTAGAATAGTCATTAAATCCACCATAGTCCTCAATAGCAGCCGTCAAACTATTATTAATCTTATAAGACTTATAATAACTCAAAGTAGATATAATAAATCCAAACATAATTATAACAAAAAAAATAACTACATAAATAGCAGAAACAGCCCCAGTACTTTCTTTCATAAATTAGTTACACGCTCCATCAGAGTCCATTGTACACTTTTGACCCAAATCATTATGACAACTGCCATCATAATAAGAATAACCAGCGTTTTCACAATTAGCTCTTTTGCTTTGATTAGACAATAGAGTTGTCATAATAACAACTAATGTCGCTATTACTCCTGCAATCAAAGTAATAGTTATAATTGTCATTGCAGATTCTCCAACTGCTTCTTTCATTAAAATCATCTCCTATTACATTTATATCAGAAGAAAAGTAATTAAAGTAATATACCTTTCTTCTAATACAAATATCATTTTGTATTAGCTATTTTTTACACATTTTCCACTTGATAAAGTATATCCATCTGGACAAACATCTACTGGATTCTCACTAATATTGGCAGTGCTTGAATTTGCCTTATTAGTCATAATTAATACAATTGCTGCTGCTGCTGCCAATAGACCAACTATTACTACTATAGTGACAACTGTCATACTTCCTTCTCCTGTTGCTTCCTTCATTTAAATATCACCTCCTGTATTTTTATTAGATTATATCACATATTTCATTTGATATCAATAAAGTAAATGGTTTAACCGTATTTTTTTTGTTAAATTATGTAAAAATATTACGGTTTAACCGTAATAAGGTATTATATTTAATTAAAAAGTGCTATAAAAATTTTTTTGTAGCACTTTTTTTTATCTTTATGATTATTATAGTTCCTCTATTTTTTCCTTAGATAATCCTGTAATACTTTCAATATCCAATATGTCAATTCCCTTTAATTTCATTTTCTTTGCCATATCTAAAGTATTTTTTTCAGTAACTTCCTTAATTACTTCTTCAGTAACCTTTTTCGTTGGTGCTTCTACTGCATACTCAATATTAGCTTCAAATACTTCTTTTAAATACTCTTCCCTATCATAAGCTACTATTACATCATCTTCAAAACTATATCTCTTCACAATATCACTTATTTCTTTTAATAATTCGTTTCACTTGACGATTTTTTCTTACATTTCTACTTCATAAATGACTATTACCATTATTAGAGCTATAGTATCTTACTAACTAAAAATGACTGCTTTTTATATATATTTTTTTTTATTATCTGATTAATATAATGATTCTAAACTATCTCAACATTATTATACTTGAACAGTCTCTAAAGATTCAAAAAATAAAATTACACTAGTAATAACTTCATTTATTGGAATTTCAAGCCAATTACTTCTTGCGTTATCTAGTTTTGAGATAAATCTTTTATTTTTTAATATCATTTTTAATCGTAATACTATATTGTTTATACTATTCTGGTTTATATTCTTATCTTTAATAAGCAATAAATCTATATATTTAATTAGTTTATCTTTATTTAATATATTATTTTTTATTAAATAATAAAAATCAAATATATCTTTATATCTAGTAGAACGAATACCAAATTTTAATAATGAATTTAACTTTTCGCATACAATTTGTTCAGGTGAATTTATGAGCAAAGAAATGCTACCATCTAAAATGTTAAAATCAAATACATATTCATCTTGTTCTATTTCAAAATATTTATGAACGCCAATATCCAGCTTAGTTTCAAGAGAATTATTATATTTATCATTAATCAAAATATTTACCCGCTTTCCATCATATAATTGATGATGCAAATTTTTTATATCACCGTTAATTTTTATCGTTGTCTCTCTATCACTTTTATTTAATTCATTTATAAAGTTTATTATGCTATCATCTTTAAGAGAATACTTGATAAAATCTAAATCTAAGTCACGAGTTGCACGTCTTCTATTTTTTCTTATATTATGCATTACAACTCCACCTTTAATTGTAACATTATAATTATATTTAATTTTACCTATTTTATATAAAATTATATCTTGACAAACCTTTGACTGAGCATCGACTAGTTCATATCCAAATGACAAATAATTATTAACAAGTTCAATTAAATTCATTAAAATACCTCATCTTGTATCATTTCAAACAGTCTATCTTCATACGGAAAAAAAGGTAAATATCTTTCTATCTTTTCCATATCTAATTCATCAATTATTTTTCGATAATTTATAATTATTTCTTTATACATATCATATCCCATTTTATTTTTACTTCTAACGAGTTCAATAAGCATTCTTTCTTTATCATATATATTAAATTTTATTCCACTTATCTCCGTTTTTGTTATTCCTAAATTAAATAACTCATCAGTTAATCTAACCTGCTTTATAAAATTGGATCTAATTGTATCATTTTTAGTAGTTGCTAGAATTATCTTTGGTGGAATAAAATCAGTTAAATTATGATAATAATATGCAGAATCTCCATATAAAACAAAACTAGGATATTTTTTTGCAATTACTTCAATATAGTTTACATTAGGATTATCTGAGTATAATCCACCATCAACCTTAAAAAACTTTTTTTCTTCAACTGCCTTCTGAATTTGATAATTAGACTTTAGTATTTCTTTTAATTCTTTATGAAAATATAACATTATATCACCAGAATTAATTTTACACTAAATGACACACTTTATCAACGGTTAATGTGTCATTTAGTGTATTTGGTATGTTTGTGATTTTAATTTTTGTATTTTTTTATTAATTGTACTTAAAATCGCAACAATCTATACCAACTCATATCTTCTTGCAATTATTCTCTCATCAGAACAATATTCAATTACACAACTATTTTCTTTCTTACAAATAATAATACCTACTGTTTTATTATCATCAAGTTCTTTTACATTCTTATCTATATAATTCATATAGTTTTGTATTTGTCCTGTATGTTTAGAATTTATTTCAGTTACTTTTAATTCAATAACTACATAACATCTAAATTTAATATTATAAAGTAGGATGTCAATATAATTATATCTATCTTTAAGTTTTATAGGATATTCACTCCCAATAAAAATAAATGAATTACCTAACTCTTTCATAAACGACTGTATATCCTCTAATATTAATTTTTGTAATACTTTTTCTGATATATCATCAAGGTTATTACTATTTCTAATACGTATAGGATTTTTAACAAAATCTACTATAGCAGTTTTTTTCTTAGTAATAAGTTTATTTTTAGAATCATCAGGTAACCTTTCATATTCATTTGACTTTATTCTAGTTCTTAACTGTCTAACTGATAAGTTTTGTTGTTCGCATATTTTTATATAATATATAACTTTCTTAATATCATCGAATCTTAAAATTTCATCATAGTGACTCCAAGATAATTTTGCCGACAGTGTCGGCAATTTTCCTTTTGAAATAAAATTATAATATTTTAGCATTTTATATAATAATCTAGCACTATAACTTTTTCCTAAATCATTTTGCAACTTATGTGAGTATTCTTTTATAATCCCATCACCATAATGCTTACCTGCATCCATCAGCATTTTTCCAACATTATAATAAGTATTTAAATCACTTTTATTAATTGAATAATTTTTTGCTCTTTTGTTTATTTCATTATTAATTAATTCATTCTTTATCTCATTATAATAATTCATAATTACATCTATCCTCTCTACTATTATTATTCAACAAAACTTTTAAATTTCCTTCTTTTTTTACAAATTTATAAAAAAAAATATCTGTTTTATCAGATACTTTATATCATGAGAGTCATTGACATGAAAAGCAACATCATTACTCCTCCACCTGTTGCGAATAACATTACCATGGTTTTCTTTTCCATCTTATCTAATCTTTCTTGATACTTTATTTCTCTTGCTTTATTTTGTAGTGTTGATACCATACGAGAGAATGCCATTACTTGTTCTTGTTTATTATCTTGTGAACCAAGACTTAATCTATATAATAGTCTCATCATTCTCATTGAATCTCTTACTGGGTATTCTTCTGCAAAATCTGTATATGGTTTTATTGATGAATCTCCAGAATCAATTTTAGCGACTAATTTTAAAAGTCCTCTTTTAAATACTTCTGGTGCGGTTTCTATGCTTCTTGATAAAGCAATAGGAACTGTATAGTGTTGAACAAGTATTTCTAGTCCTTTTAAATAGTATGGTAATAATAAATCTATAGTATGCAAATGCGCTTTATACATTCTCTTTAGTTTTGCATATGGCATTTTAAATACTAATAGAGCAAGTACTACAGCAAGAAATATAACGATAAAGGCAAATTTACCTGCTAGTATTGATAAGAATAATACTATTAGAAATGTTAATACTGCATTTCTAATTCTTTTTTCAAACATTTCTTCTAGATCTATATCTTCATCTTCATATCTTAATCTTACTAAGAATTCATAATCATCTTCTCCTATATTTCTAAATATAGGAGATAATTCTTTAATAAATTTATTACCATCAAATACTTTATTATATATAAATATAAATACTAAAGTAGCAGTAACTAATACATATATTAATCCCATTATTCTGCACCTACATTCTCATTATAATATTTTTCTCCACTTAGCAAGAAATATGAATTCATAAATACTAATAAATGTATGAGTAATTTTAAATACCACATAGATAATAGTTGTGAATAAGTGTCTCCTAATAACAACTGTATTAAAGCAATCATACCATAAAGCATAATACCAAATCTAATAAATTTCTTATGGAAGTTTGCTCTATCTATTCTATCCCTATATACAGCCTCTACTAGCATATCTATATCAAGACTCATATTTTCTAGAGATTCTTGTGAATCTTTCGCACCTTCATTAGTTATTTGTAAGAATAACTGATGCATATTTTTAACCATGTAATAATCATACTTGTTTTGAAAATACTCAAGTGATTGATTAATAGTTCCATTTTTATAAGCTAAATCTATCATTACTTTAACATCGCTTTTTACCGGATCTTCTAATACACCTGATTCATATACACCTTCTAAAGATTTAACAAATGACTGGGATGTTTGAAAATCCAAGATAATATTTGTTGTATATGTTTGTACTTGTTCAAAGATAAATTCACTATATAACCTTTTGCATCTTAAGTATTCTAAGTATGGAATAAAAGCTATAGCTATACCTGCATATATTATCGCAACTACTATATCATAAAAATATAAAAATCCCATCGCACCTGCAATACCACCAAAGATAACTATTTGTCTTAAATAATCTTTAAATTTGTAGTTTTGACCTAACTGTCTTATTTTTACTCTAATCTCTTTATAAGTATAAGGTGCGATTTTATCATATACTGGGCCTAAACTTCCAGTAATCTCTTTATATACATCTTTACCACCAGTACTTCTATAAAAAACTATAAACAATAGTATTACACCTACTAGTAAAAATATTATCTGTATCATATCGCACCTCCTATTCAAAAATTATTTGATTATTATTAATTGTTGAATTTACACTTTCTGTATTATTGTCATCTGTTGGAATAATAATATTCCTGTCCATTCTAACTCCTTGAGCTTCCAAATAATCAAATAAATACTTACTTGGATTTTTTCTAGTAATATGTCCATCTGGAGTCTTTCTATAAATAGTATTATACTTAGCCTCATTATCTTCAGTTACATAAAACTCTGTTACTTCTGCAATTTCTCTTATCATTCTATGTGTAGTAGCATCTTGATAAGCACGAATATATACACCTAGTTGAATATATCTATAAATAGATTTTAAGAATTGATCTATATCTTGATTAGTCTCAAGTAATGAATACATTCTGTTTGGTATAGATGCAGCCTTATCAGCATGTATTGTCGATAAAATGTAATGTCCAGATGATATTGAGTTTCTAACCGCCATTACAGCTTCTGCACTTCTTACCTCTGATAGTAATATCCATTTAGGATTCTGTCTCATACAAGTAACAAGAACATCTGAATAACTAGCAATGTTATTTGTCTTCATAGCTACTATATCTCGTTCTGGAAATATTCTATCAAGATGGAGTTCTAGAGTATCTTCAATTGTAATAATTTTCTCATCTACTTTAGTATTGGCAGCTAAATACTTAATAAATTCAGTCTTACCACTACCAGTTTCTCCACATACCATAATATTAGTATGACCGTGCACACATTGTATTAAAAAGTTAAGAATATCTTCAGTAATATATTTTTCCTGTATTATTTTATTTCTCTCTAACCTTATTTTAGCTGGTGTCTTTCTTATAACACATGCAATACCATTTCTAGCTATTGAGTCGTGAACAAAATTAATACGAAGTTGTTCTGATTCACTATCCAAAAAAGGATGAGCTGCATTGAAACTTCTACCTACTACATTCGCACATTGAAAAGCTAGCTTGTCCATAAAATTATCATCAATACCAGGATTATTTACTCTAAATGTACCATGGGATAATGTTCTAAGCCAAAGTTGTCCACCGTTATCATAAGATATATCTGTAACATCATCGTTATCTAGGTATTGCTGTAAAGGTCCAAAGTCCATTTCATCAAAAACATTATCCACAAGTCACACCTCGATTTCCTTTTTATTCTTCTAATTATCCAACTAGATTTCTACTATTATTTGTTGTATTTGTTGTATCAGTAGTATTAGTTGTAGTTTCACTATTTTGTGCTTTTACAAATTCTTCAACTGCTTCATCACTAACTGTACTTGTTGCATTATTTATATAGTCTTGTAATGTTTTACTGCTAACAAGTGTTCCTGCTTTAGAAACGTATTTTTGTCCTTTAGGTTCTATAACTAAATCAATTCCTTGTCCTTTTAAATATTCAGCACGTTTTAATAATTTATAATTATCACGTGATAATCCAAATGCTAAATATGATGGACTACCAATATTAGCAGGATCGGCAAAAACGTTATGTCCTGCATTATCATGTACAGCAAGTACTTTTATACTACTAAATAATTTACCATACATAATATTACCATTAGCATCACGAGCTGACATATATATATCTATATGTGAATCAGGAAGTATTGAGTTACCAAAAGTTGATACCATATCAACCTTGTAGTAATATGCTTCTTCTCCTTTAGATATATCTATCTTTTCAATCCAATTACCTGGAATTGAATCTTCAGTAGCTAACCATTCTGCATAAATCATTGAACCTGCAGGTATAGTTACATTAATATTAGTATACTTACCTACTATTAAAGATGCATTTCTAACTACATTTTCTGTAAGTCCTACTTTCGATATTTTCTTAATCTGTAACATATCACCTGTAATCTTAGTTTGTGCAGGAATTGTTTTTTTGGCAACCGGTATACTTACTGGATTTACTGTTTGATTAATCGTTACATTAAACCCAATAAATAGCAAAAATACTATTAATATAATTCCTAATATAGTTACTGTATTTTTATTTCTTAAAAATTTACTTAATCCTCTCATATTAACTCCTTTCAATTCTTAGTTTCTAATATAGCATCTACTTTATTAACTAGATCAAATTTTAATACATCACTAGTTCCTTTTTCAGTAGAAGATACTTTAATACTTACCTTAGGTGGTTCTTCATTAATATCATATATATCTATTTGATAATTTCTAGATAAAGATGCATTTTCCGCAAATCTTCTTAAAAATATTTCAATAAATTTATCTTTATCTATTTTTACAATTCCATTTTCTAGTGATTCTTTATCTACTGCATCATACATTGCAGCCTCAGTAGTTTCCCGAAGAAGTGTGTAATTATGTTGATCAGCAGTAGAAACACGTTGCATAAAGAAGATAAATACTATCGCAATTATCCCAAACATTATTATGAAATATGCCCAAATCGAATCTTTCATCTAGTCCCCCTTCTTCCAAACATTGTCAAGGTCACATATACCATTAGTTGTAACACTAGATTTACATAAACCACCAATATTATTTTCCTTAATATATGTATTAATAAACTCATTAATAGAACTACTAGAAGATGAGTATCCGCCTTGATTTTTATTATATTCTCTAATATTTTTAATATCGGATGGTTCTAATTTAATACTATATAACGGCCCATCAACACTCTTTTCAACATTATTAGCAGTCATATATTTACCATTTGCATTAGGTCTTTGCTTTATATACTTTTGAATTCTAAAATTGTTTGCGCCACATCCGTTATTATTATCTGCATCTGAAGTTTTATCTTCATAACTTACAGTTATACCTTCAGAAGCAGACTCTCCATATAATGATGCAATCATCTGTTGTACTAAAGTAGCATCATTTGTATCAACATTACCATTTGAATCTACATCCGCACAATTTAAACTAATCTTCATTCCTTGAAAATTATTAGCATCTACAGCGCCACTTCCCCCAGCAGCCTGAATTTTTTGAATTAAAACCACATCTTCATCATCTAAATTTCCATTTCCATTAACATCTCCAAGAAGTTGACAAATTTCTTTATTGGCTTCTGCTTCTTCATCACCAGTTTCACACCAGTTAAAGCCAGTATCTCTTTCCTCACCATAATACTTAACAAAAGGTTTATCGTAATTTATAGTTCTATATAAGTACTCAACATCCCCATTTACAACACCATATTTACATTCTGTATTTCGACCATTTTCACCAAAACTTACATTTTTAAACACTGTATCAGTTAAATCAAAATCAATATGAGATTTATTATTATTTGATACCTCGGCATCATTAGGGACTGTAAAACCATTCATACTGTCAGGGTATTTATATTGAACTTTTGCAACAAATCCCCAACCAAAACCTTTTTTAACATCATTAGTATAATTATTACATAAAACGTTCCCATTACTTTTTCTACATAAATTACTATCATTATAATTCTCAATTTTTGTAATACTACCATTAATTGTTATTTCATTATTTCCTACTTTCATCTTTAACTTCGGCGTAATTAAACTGCTATGTATTTCTTTTTCCGCTGCTTTAGGATTATTATATAATATAGGTACATTGCAATCATAAACAACCGTTGCCTCACCAATTACACCATTATCAACTTTATATATTTTTCCGCCTTTTTTTGTATATTTATCTTTTACAGCATTGTTTTCAAATGAAAATCTAGCAGAACAATATGCATTAAATTTACCAGATTCAATTTCTAAATTATTATCAATCCAACTATATGAAATATCTGTTTTATCACAATCAATCTTTCCTGGATTATTAGATATATATCCACAACTTGTATCATTAATATCTAAAAGTTTCTCACCATAATCATTATTCCCTGAATGATTTATATATAATTCTGCATTAGAAACTGGATTATCTGTAATTTGTTGTTCACATGGTTTAGATGTATCATTAATATTAAATACACCATTCCATTCTACTGGTGATAAATTATATGTACCTTCCATTAACATATTTGGCACAATCGATTGATATTTAGTCGTATATTCTTTACCACATGCATATCTTTTCGATTTATAAGTTTTTGCAGTATTATTAATACTTATTTCTATATAATTATTTACTCCTAAAGATTCATTAATGTTATTAGAAATATCTGCAGTAATTAATGCAGTCCCATCATTATTTTTATCAACATTATAATTTATTGAATTCTTATGATTTTCATCACCAACAGATATATTATTTACCGTTGCATCATCACAATTTTTATCAGAACAGTTTAACAAAATTTTAAGTTGATAATTAGACGATTGAGATTTATTTATAGAAGTATTTTGTGTTCCTATAACAACATTATTAACCTTAATATTTTTTATTTTTATTGTACTCTCCTTGCTTGAGTACTTATTATAATAATCTTCAATTTTTTTTCGATATGTCTCACTTATCGATAGATTAGGTTCGTGGAAAACAGCATGATTTGATGAATTACGAATATTATTTACATCTTCATGATAGTGCTGATAGAGAAAATCATTTATAGCCATTTCCCCATAAAAATAGTCTCTTTCACTTATTCCGTTTTCTCCACGCAAATCATATATAAAATGCCCTATACTTGCACTCACTATTTCGTTTTCCGTATCATTATTTTTAACCCAAGGTTCTGACTCACATCCTAAGTAATACCATGGAACTTTATATCCCCACTCAGTACAAAAAGCACGTCCAGAAATTGTTTCATTTCCAACCTTAGCTTCATATGTTTTATTAACAATTCGATCTGGATAAATAGTAATTCCTGAATAATCAGAGCTTTTATTATAGTCATAATATCTTTTAAGCTGTAATTTTTCTGGAAAATAACTAACCGCATATACATCTATTCCATATATAATTGTTACAATTGCAATTATCAATAATCCGTATTTCCTTTTCATAGTAATATCCTCTCATATTCTTACTTAATTTTAGCATACATTTTATTTTTTGTATATAATTTATTGAAAAAAAAGTATAAAAATATTATAATGAATAGGTATTGGTGATTGTATGGAATATGAAGTTAAAATAAGTGAATTTGAAGGTCCACTTGATTTATTACTGCACTTAATCAAGAAAGAAAATATTAGTATTTTTGATATAAGTATTGAAGAAATAATTAAACAATATTTAAGTTATATAAATAAAATGAAAGAAGAAAATTTAGATATTACAAGTGAATATTTAGTAATGGCTTCTGAATTAATAGAATTAAAATCAAAAATGTTACTACCTAATAAAACTGAGGAAATTGAAGAAGAAATAGAAGAAGCTACAAACGATTTAATTAATAGATTACTTGAATATGATAAATATAAAAATATGACTAGTGAATTTAGAAATTTAGAAAATACTAGACGACAAATATATACAAGAGATTCAGAAGAACTATTAAATTATGCAAATAAGGATGATATTGATTATGGAATAGATCTAGATGATTTAGTTAATGCTTTTAAGAAATTCTTAGAATATAAAGAATCTACAAAACCACTAAATACAAAAATAGAAAAAAAAGAATTTTCAGTTGGTGAAAGATGTCAAGAAATTCGAAATAAAATAAAATTAAAAGGGAAATTAAATTTTGAAGACTTGTTTGAAGTAGTAACTAAAGAATATGTAGTTGTTACATTTCTTGCAATTTTATCTCTGGCTAAGAAACAAGAAATTTCAATTAAACAAGATAATAACTTTAATAATATTACAATCGAGGTAAGGAAGTGAGTTATGAAAGCCGCATTAGAAGGATTACTTTTTGTAATTGGTGATGAAGGGTTAACTTTAAAAGACATAGTAACCATTTTAGAGATTAGTGAAGATGATGCTAAGAAACTAATAAAAAATTTATATAATGAATTAAATGAAGATAATAGAGGAATAAAATTAGAATATTTAGGTGAAAGATTTAAACTAACTACAAAAGCTGAACATGCAAAATATTTTGAGAAACTAGTTCAAAACGAACAGAATAATAAATTATCAGATTCTGCTTTAGAAGTGTTGTCAATAATTGCATATAGCGGTCCTATTACTAGAGTTGATATTGATAAAATAAGAGGAGTATCTAGTGCATATATAGTAAGAAAGTTAGTTTTAAAAAACTTAATTGAAGAATGTGGAAAATCAGAAGATGCTGGTAGACCTATGCTATATAGAATTACTAATCAATTTTTAAATTATTTTGGTTTAGGGAGCGCAAAAGAATTACCTGAAATAAAAGAAATAGAAAAAACATCTGATAATGAAAATTTATTTGAAACAAAATATCACGAATAGTCTTTGAAATTATAGTAGATGTGTGCTATAATTGTTTTGTTGCTCGTGTGATGAAATTGGTAGACGTGCGAGACTCAAAATCTCGTGGTAGCAATACCGTATCGGTTCGAGTCCGATCACGAGCACCAACTTATATAATATCTATCCTACTTTTTAGTAGGCTTTTTATTTTATTAATCAAAGAGTAAAATTATATGTTATAATAAGTTGTAAGCTAATGAAAGGAAAATTAATTATGGAACTATTTAACAAATCTGTTAATAATAATGCCGAAATATTAAACAATATAGATAACACTTGTGAAGCAAATGAAAATGATAGTAGCATTATAAATAACGCAAACTATACTCTTGTAAATGTCCAAAAAGATAAAATTGAAGAAAATAGTATAACTATTTCTTTAGATGATATTGCAACTGTAACAAATGAAATCAAAGAATTTATTAATATTTTAAAGAATAAATGTGATAATAAAGATAATATGTACCAAATAGAAAGATTTAGTGACCCAAAAGCGATTATTTCATTCTTTAATGAACCTGAAAATAAAATTAAAGATTTAAAAAAATTAGGTTTTAATCCGGCAACTATAATGATAACTGTTTCTTTATATGAAATAGAAAAAGAAATTTTAGAAATAAAAAGTATCTGTAATAATATTTTAAGTTTTTTGGAAAATGATAAAGAAGCACAAATAGAAGCAGATGTTAAAACATTAATTAGGGTTGTAACAGAATATAAATACAATTGGCAGGATGAGCAATATATTGATAATAATCATAAACTAATAATGGATATTCAAAGAACAGCAATAACAAATATTAGTTTTTATCAAAAACAGATTAATATTAATATAAAAAAGAGTAAAATTTTTATGACTAATAAAGGAATTGATGAAGACCAAAACAAATTAGATAAATTATTCAAGTATTACAAACTAACCCTGTATGTATATAGTTTTGCAACATTCTTAGAAATAATGCTCCTAGAAAACTTTCAAAAAGAATTCTTGAAAATAAAAGAAGAAGAATTAAAAAAACTTAGCGATGAATATATAAATTATTATCAAGAAGCATTAAAACACGTAAAAAAAGAAGCGTGCAAATCTATTCAAGGTAATTTATTATCAGGTATTGGAAGTGCTGGAAAGGCAATCGGAGATATTGCTGAAAAAGTACAAGTTATTAAAGATAAAAAAATTGATACATGGTTCAATAAAAATGGAGAAAACTTAAAAAATATAAGTCAAAATATGAAAAACAACTTTTCATTAAAATTTGAAGAAATGAGCGATCCTAATACTAAAATATTTATTGAAAAGATTAAACTTATTAATAATATATACAATAACATAAAAAATATATACTTTGATAAAGATAAAATATATTTAGAAATAATGAAATAAAACTGATTTCAAATTTAATGAAACCAGTTTTATTTTTTCCATGGAATAAATTTTTTCATTATAGCTAATCTCTTTTGTTTCTTCTTTTCATCATTTATTTGTTGTTCTCTTATTCTAGTTAAAGCATCTCTACTCCACTCTGGACAATACTTTATATCCACAAACATTTTTCTTAGTATTTCATCTTCATTATTTTTTAAGTAGTTTAGTAACTTAAGAGAATTACACTCTTCATATTTCACTCTTTTACTTGACGTAAACAACAACATATTAAATATATTTTTATATCTATTGAAATCTGAAGTAGCAAATATTTCTACACACCAAGGATAAATATTAGTTTTAAAATTACTATTAGATAATCTTATATTAGAAGAATACTGTTCTCGATAGTCCTTTAATTCCATAAACTTATCATATAATTCAGATACCTCATTTCATATTAATATCATTATTTTTTCTTTATCGCATATCTGACTTGACAATATATATAAATCATTGTTTTTCTTAGAAAATATTACATTATAATGTTCTTTATAAATGTCCAAATCTATCGTAAGACAATCTTTTTCATAATCGAAATTATCTATATCAATGTGTACATTTACAAAGTTATCATAAAGCAAATGTTCAAAAATGTTTGCATAATCATTTATTAAACTATTATATTCATTATATTTATCTTTAATTAAATTAAATACATCATATAAACTTACACAACTTAAATCCATATTTATATCTTGTTTTAACACTTTATCTATTTCATCTATAATTTTATTATTTTCCATACGAGCTCCTTTTGAATTACTATTATAGCAAACTTCTAAAAGAATGCAACCAAAAAACGAACTGATTGTTCGCACTTATTCTATAAAAATATTACAACTAATATTCCTACTATAAAACAATAGACTGAAAAATATATTAGTTTACCTTCATTTACAATCTTTCTAAACCACTTCGTAACAAGAAATGTAACTATTGCAGCAACCACTACTGCTAAAACATAATGAATTATCAATGATTTATCTAAATTAATCTTGGTAATTTCAAGTGCCATTGCTGCTAAACTCATTGGAATATATAACATAAATGAATATTTAAATGCTGTATCTCTTTTTAAATCACTAAACATTCCACCAACAATAGTAGAACCACTTCTACTTATTCCAGGAAATAGTCCTAGTATTTGGAAACAACCTACTGCAAGGGCATCTTTAATAGTTAAATCTTCATCTTTCTTATGTCCTTTAAAATTACGAATTAAATATAAAAGAATTGCCGTTATCATTAATGATAATCCAACTATTTTTACATTATCTTCTATTTTATCGAATAAATCAAGCTTACTAACTATTAGTCCCGCTAATCCTGCTGGAATGCACCCTATAACAATAAGCCATGCATACCTAAATTCACTTTTATACTTCCTATCTTTAGTACCAATATATTTGAAAAAACCAGATATAATATCCATAATATCATTACGAAACAAGATAATTATCGCAATTAAACTACCAAAATTAGTAAGAATTGCAATCGTATCAAAATCTACTTTAACATCCATAAGTGTTTTAAATATCATTAAATGTCCTGATGATGAAACTGGTATTGTTTCTGTAAATCCTTGAATAAAACCTAAAAATATATATTTTAATAATTCCATATACTCACCTACCTATTCAATTATATACTAAAATTTAAATTTAATAAATAAAATTTGATTAATTTAATAAAATTTAATGGAGATATTATGATTAGATTATTTTTCTTTTTAGTAGGTTTTGGTCTTACTGTAATAGGATCAGTATATATAATTAGTTATTTAAACCTACTATCCATTGGGTATAATTTTTTAGAATATGTACATTATGTTATTAGACATATAGAATGTTTAAATGCGCTTATAGGTATAATTATAATGTTTCTTGCGCTTTACAAAGGAGAGAAAAATGACATACATATATGATGTAACACTAAATTTTAATGAAGTTTTATATGATTTTTTTGAATGGAATAATAATGATAACTTAATACACGTAAGAAAAATCCCTATATTTAAAGTTAGTAATGATACTTTTTTAAATGTGTTAACGTATGAGGTACAATTATCAGATGAGATATTATATAAGATAAAAGATAAAACTGATACATATGGTAAGAAGACTAAAAGTTTTACATCTTGTCTAATTAGAAATGAAGATAATATTATTGCTTTAAAATTTGATGATAATGGTATTTCTAAACAAGTTAGTAGTATTATTATCGAAGAAGAACTTGATATATTAGAAATTAGAGTAAAATTAACAAAATCATTTGAATATAAAACTTTGACTAAAAGAAAATTTTTAACATCAACTAGATATGATAGTTTAAATAGAACGTATTTGCAAAATCAAATTAATAATTTAAGTATTGACAATGATAGAGAAAAGATTAAGTACTTATATTTCGAATACTTTGGTAAATATATAAATGATGAGAAAACTGCCTTAAATAAATTAAAGAAAGAAGTAATTAAAGATAATTATAATAATAATTTAAAAGATTTCTTTAAACTATCAACCAATAAATATTAAATCATGGTAAAATGTAGTTGGTGGTTTTATGCAAATTGTAAAGATGGATAATCAAGGAAGAGGAATTACTTATTATAATGATAAAATTGTATTTGTTAATAATGCTTTACCTTTAGAAGATGTTGATATAAGTATTACACTTGATAAGAAGAAGTATAGTGTTGCGAGTGTTACTAAGTATAATAAGATAAGCAATTTTAGAATTAAACCTAAATGTAAGTATTATGGTATATGTGGTGGGTGTCAACTTGAACATATAACATATACCGATGAGCTTGATTATAAAACTAATTATTTAAATGATATATTTAAAAGTCTTGGTGTTAAAACAGATAGAATTATTACAAATAAAGATTATAATTACAGAGATAAAATAACTTTAAAAGTTAATAAATGTATTGGATTTTACAAACTTAACAGTAATGATATTATTAGTATTGATAAATGTATAATTGCAGATAATCTTATTAATGATAAAATTAAGTATCTAAAGTTAATTGATACTACTAATATAAAAGAGATAATTATCAAGTCTTTTGATAGTAAATCTATGCTCGTTTTAAATGGAAGTAATGATATAGACATATCTAAAATTTCTAAATACTTTGATACTATTTATATCAATAACAGGTTAGTAAGTGGTAATAGAATAATTGCAACTATCGATAATATAAAGTATTATATTGCTCCTAATGGCTTCTTTCAAGTAAACATATCGATTGCAGAGATGATGTTTAAATATATTAAAAAACTATGTGTTAATAAGAAAGTAGAAAGAATTCTTGATTTATACTGCGGTTGTGGAAGTATATCTTTATTTATTGCAGACAGTGTTAAATATGTTTATGGGGTTGAATTAAATAAAGAATCTATTAAGGATGCTAATAATAATAAGAAACTAAACAATATAACTAATGTAGATTTTTCGTGTGATACCACAGATAATATTGATAACATTAGTTCATTTGATACAGTAATTGTTGATCCACCTAGAAGTGGTTTATCTAAAAAAGTAATTCAGAAATTACTTAGTAGTAAAATAAAAAATATAATCTATGTATCATGTGATCCAATTACCCTAAAAAGAGATCTTACATATTTAAAAGATAAATATAATATAGAAAGTATTACTACATTTGACATGTTTCCTAATACATATCATGTTGAAAATGTTGTAACCTTAACTAGAATATCACCTTAAAATAGGATGATATTTTTTTACATTATTTACTAAATATCACTTGCGATATAAACATTCGTTTGTTATAATATATATGTTCGTTTGTAAATGTGGAGGTAGAGGTAATATGAAAAACGAAGTAATCGAAAAAAATAATTCAGAATTAGTTATTTATGAATCCAAAGAAGGTGATATTAAATTAGATGTTAATCTTGAAAATGAAACAGTATGGTTATCTTTAGAACAAATGTCAAGGTTATTTGGTAGAGATAAATCAGTTATTTCAAGACATATAAAACATGTATTTGATGAAGGAGAATTAGAAAGAGAAAAGGTTGTTGCAAATTTTGCAACAACCACTAAACACGGCGCAATTCAAGGAAAAAAACAAACTCATTTTGTTGATTATTATAACTTAGATGTAGTAATAAGCGTGGGATATCGTGTTAAATCATTAGAAGGTGTTCGTTTTAGAAAATGGGCGACAGAAAGAATTAAGGAATATATTATCAAAGGATATACTATGGATGATGAAAGGCTTAAAAATCTTGGCGGAGGAAAATATTTCTATGAACTATTAAACCGTATAAAAGATATAAGATCATCAGAAAAAGTATTATATAGGCAAGTTCTTGATTTATATGCAACTGCAATTGATTATAATCCTAAAGCCGAAGAAACTATAAAATTCTTTAAAATAGTCCAAAATAAATTTCATTATGCTGCTCATGGTAATACAGCTGCCGAAGTTATATATAATAGAGTAGATTCAAACAAACTATTTATGGGACTAACTAGTTTTAAAGGAGAACTACCTAGTATAAATGATATTGAAATTGCTAAGAATTATTTAACTGAAGAAGAATTAATAATGTTAAATAATCTAGTTTCAGGATATTTTGATTTTGCAGAATTTCAAGCAATGAAGCATAAACCTATGAGAATGAAAGATTATATTAATCAATTAGATAAAATACTAAATTCTATTGATGCCAAAGTATTAAAAAACTCAGGAAGCATTAGTCATAAAGATGCAATTGATAAAGCAAAAATAGAGTATAAAAAATATCAGGTTAAAGAATTAAGTCCTATAGAAAAAGAGTATTTAAATTCTATTAACAAGATAAATGAAATTGCAAAAAGCTTAGATAATAAATAATTCTTCTTGAAAGGATTGTAACTGCATAGTAACCTACTTTACTCTTTTTAACACTATTTTAGTGTTTTTTTACAATTTTCAACATATTTTTTAAAAAATCATGATATAATACACATGAATGGTAGGTGTTTATATGTTGACAGTTAAAGAAACTAATCAAAAACTAGTTAAGGATACAATTGATAAACTTATTAAAAGTGGTGCTTACAAAAATATTAGTGAAATCAGAAAACGTAATCCTTCACTACAAGAATTTTGTTTTAATAACAAACTTAATTTCATTATGTATTCTTTTTCATCACAATTTACTAATGAAGATTATCTAAATTTATTAAATAAATTAGAAAAAGAAATGCAGATGAATAAAGATAACAAGAATGAAATTGTTCAAACAAATATCAATGGTAATGTATTTGTTGATTATAACAATAGCAATGATAATAAAACTTTGGTAGGAGTTGAGGAAGTTAATAAACAAGATACTGATAGTAAAACATATGAGCAAGAACAAAAATTTGAAAAAAGGGAAGCAAATTTTCAAAATATAAGCGATATAGATACTAGTAAATTAAATAATGAACAACTACAAGACTTTAGCGTTATTGCTGCCAATGCAGAAGCAAGAGATAATAAAGAAAATACAGAGGTGTATTTTGATGAAAATGGTAATATGACAAATACAGTTGCAATAAATCAAGATGGTGAAAGAAGTTATTATACTGTTGATGAGATTAATGGAAGTAAAGATTTAGTAGGACATGAGGCAAGCAAAGCTAACTCTGCTCCTGAAAAATCCAAAGTTTATGTAAAAACACTAAGTAATGGTCATAAAAGTGCTGGATTTACTAATACTTTAATACTATCATTTATAATAGGATCATTTTTTGGTATAGTTTTTCTTGCAATTTATACTAAAATAATGCATTAAAAGGAGGTAATATGAACAATAATATTGTATTTGATAATGATAATAATTCTGATTCAAATGCAGAGTTATTAAAGAATAATACTCCTAATACTGTAGATTATAACAGCTTATATAATAGTAAAAATAATGCAAATATAAATAATGTTATTAATCAAACTAATAATATGCAAAATCAAAATATGAATAACAATACAAATAGTATTGCTACAAATAATAATATTTCAAATATGCAGACTCCAATTGATAATCAAGATATAAATAACACTAAAAAAAAGAAAGGCATGGATAGTCTTCTATTTGTATTTTTATTATTTATAATAATAATGGGAATAATTCTATTCTTATTTCCATTATTAAGTAAGTACTTATTAGGATAATTACTGAATAATTAATTCTTGATCTATACTTAACAAATTACTAGTTAAATTGTTAAGTTTTTTTATTGTATCAACAGTGGTATTAAATGCATTGGCAATAGAATATAGAGTATCTCCTATTTTAACAATATATTTATTAATAGTAGAATCTTTTAATTTAAGTCTTTGACCTATACTTAATATATCACTTGTAAGATTATTTATTTCTTTCAATCTATCAACAGTTATATTGTTATTTCTAGCTATAGAATATAAAGTATCTCCTGATTTAACAATGTAGGTATCTGTTTCAGTTGGTACAAATAAATCAGTTCCTACTTTTAATAGATTAGTTGATAAATTGTTTAATCTTTTTATCTCATTCACTGTTGTATTAAACTTTTTAGCAATACTCCATAATGTATCACCACTAACTACTTTATACGTACCAGAATTATTAGTTGGAGATTCATTATTATTTTTAGTATATGGAATATTTAGATACTCTGCAATAGACTTAACAACTGCTTCAGCATAATCTGGCCAATTATTCTTTAATTGCTTAACATCATCTATTTTACTATCTAAAAACCCATATTCAACAATTATAGCATCAGTATTCCCTGTATTTCTTAACATATAATAGTAATCTTTAGTTTGAGCAGATGGTAATCTTCTTTGATATGCTCTTCTTATATTTTGGCCTTCATCTTTTAAGTTATTTAGTATTAGATTAGGAAGTTCATCTGTTCCACGTAGAGCATATATTACTTCCGCTCCATCCCCACCTGCCGATAGTCAATGTGTAACTATTTTTAAAGTGTGACAAAATGTCACGTTTTTAATCTATTCAGTCGGTAACAAATTGTAACCAACTGAGTATTTAATTGTCCGAAAAAATCGGACATTACGTTATTTTTTACTATTTTGGTGTAAACACCAAAATAGTAAATTTACTTTGTTTTCAAAGTTAATATTATCTTAGAGTTCAATTTCAATTGTCTAGTATTCCTAGACAATTGAAAAAATCCTTCTTTAATTTATTTTTTAATCAATTATACAGATTACTATCATTAACAAAAATACTTTTACATATTATTAGTAACTTTAAATTTAATTATTTCCAATCTTTTGAAGTTCTTCTTTCTCTAATTCTTTAATAGACTTTTCAGGAGTTGGTAATGTTTCAGGCATATTACCGCCAAGTTCTTCAATAGCCTTTCTCACTGTTTTTCCAACATTATAATGAGTTAAGCAAGCATCATCTTCATTATCAATATTATCTTTTTTTAATTTAGCTTCTGTTTGTGTAATACGGAATAAATTAGCACCCAATTCCTCACTACCCATATAATCAAGAATATCTTCGTTTTCTTTTATATTCTTACGTTTTGCAATTTGCTTTGCTGTTTCACCATTATATAGTCCTTTATATCCATAATTATTAAATTTACCAAAATTTTCTACCCCAGCTTCTCTTGCAGTTTTAAACAAATATTTATTTTTATTATTAACAAGAATTCTAGTATATAATCTTTTTTCATCTTCTGATAATCTTGAATATTCTAATTCAGTAATTTCCTGTTTTCTAGTTTGTACTGCAAAATATGTTTGTCCAAGAGCTACTGATTTTTTTCTAGGATTTGCATTTTGAACTACTAAATAACAAGCATATCTAGATAAATGATAGTCAATTACATTTTGAATATTACCTTTACCACCTACTATCGGTTTCCTGAATTCAGGAAAGTGATCTAAAACATTGTTATTACTAGTTTCACAAGCAATCATTGCTCTTTTTATAACTTTATGAAAATTTTCCCACTTACTATATTCAAGTAGTGGCATTAACTCTCTTGCTTCCCAGTATTCATTTCCTAATTCATCTATATGTTTTATATTTTCAAAAGTCTTTTCTGTATATTCTTCTATATTACTCATTTATTTAACCTCCTTTCCTGTATATATTATATCAAACATTTGTTCTGACTGCAACAGTTGTATAAGTAGTTTATCAATTTTTTATGTACACCTTGTCGAAAGTTGCGACAAAGTTCTAATTGTTGAGTATACTAAATTTATAGATAATTTCTATATTTCTATCTTTATCTATTATAATTTTATCAATTAAGGCTTGTATTAACTCTCTTGATGGATTATCAATATCAATTAATTTTCTTATTTTATCTTCGTAGTCTTTTATTTCTGATTTATTAACTTTCTTTTCTTCTTTTGAATCTTGTAGACTTTGAATTCTTTCTCTTGTTCTAATTAAAGATTTTTCTGTTTCTCTAGAAATTCTTAAATACATTTCTACGGATACTATTCCATTAAATTTGTCTTGATATAACATATCTAATTTACTAATTAAATCTTTTTCTTGTTTTCTTAAATCATTTATCTGATTATTAACATCACTATTATCTTTTTTATTAATACTTTTAGATATTTCTGATATATCTAAATTTTTTAAATACTTTTTACAAGTATTTCTAATAACTTCAAGTAATGCTTCTTCTAACTTATCATACGGACTGAAATGAGGTTCACACATTCTTCTTTTGGGATCTCTTGAATATCTATTACAATTAACAGTCCAATAATCATGTTTTTTTCTAAAAGATATTGTTAAGGTATTACCACATTCTTTACAATATAATAAATTTTCAAATAATCTTTTTTCTCTTTTTATAATATTAGAAACATTAGTTCTCTTAACATTATTTTGAACACTTTCAAATATAAATCTATCGACTAATGGTTCATGAGTATTTTTCACAATATCCCAGTTACTCTTTGGTAATGTTTTTTTCTTATTAGATTTATATGATACTTTAGTTTGTACACTTTGTACCATATCACCTACATACATCTGATTTTTTAAAATCTTTTTAACAGAAGAAATAGTCCACATAGGATTATATTTAGCCTTTGAATTAGGATTTTTTCTTTTTAAACTACTAGGTGTTTTTATATTATTGTCATTCAAATAAGTAGTTATTTCAGAAACTCCCACTCCTTTATAAGCCATATCAAATATTTTTTTTACTACCCATGCATAATCTGGATCAGGTATTAAGTGTCCCTTATCCTCTGGATCTCTTAAGTATCCATAACTTGGAGCACTACCTATAAACTTACCATCTCTTCTTTTATCATTTAAAACATTACGTATTTTAACTGAGTTTTGTTTACTATAAAAATCGTTACAAGCAAAGATAAATGTTGATGAATCATTACTTGCTTGATTTACAGCATTATCATACCCCTCTAGCATAGAAATAAATCTTATTCCATTTTCAGGGAAGAAAGTTTCAACATAATAACCTGTTAAAATATGATCTCTACCTAATCTTGATAAGTCTTTTACTATTACAAGATTAATTCTTCCCCCTTTAATATCTTCAATTAGTCTTTGAAATCCTGGTCTATCAAAAGTAGTGCCAGAATATCCATCATCTACATATTCATCTACGAAAATAAATCCTTTTTCCTTAATAAAATTCATTAGTATATTTCTTTGGTTAAGGACACTCTCACTTTCAGATTCGTAAGACTTGCCTTCATCAGCTTCTGATAATCTTATATAAATTCCTGCTTTATAGTAACTAGGGTGTTGTAATATAGTGTTATACACGGCTTCTACTCCTTTCTTCTGTATAACATTTAAAGTCTGACTTGAGTCTATCATTAAAATAGACATATAACAAATCTACGATTTTATTAAAACACATTTTATATATCCAATTACCAAATCATTAATAGTAGAATTATTATCTTTTTTAAAGGTTTCTTTAATATTAAACATATTTCACCTCTTAAAAAATTCTATGATAATTTTTCCCATAATATTTTTATTCCCCCTCTTTTTTAAATTTTTCTAATAATTTATTCAGTTCTTCAAGTTCTTCTTTAGATGGTGTTTCGCTTTTAATTAGTTGTCCATTCCAATACTCATTACCAAACTCATCTTTGTAATATATTTTATTTATATTACTTTTATTATAATATTTAAAGTTTGGTTGAACACTAGAATTAAAGTTTTCTTTAATACCCTGTATCTTATTCTTTAATACATGGTCAAGTGTAATTGTACGTTTAGAATTATTACTACTATCTTTTTCATATTTCAAATTAATATAATTTAAAGAGGCAAGATGATTAATACTTTTAGATATTGTTTGTTTACTATATCCTTGAATATTCATAAAATAACTATTTGTAGCCCAACAATATCCTTTATTCTTACACAAAGAAATTATGTGCAGTAATAATAACTTTTCTAAAGATGATATTCTACTATCACTTAATACCGATATTGGTATAATTGGATTTATAAATTCTTCCATAGTATCCACTCTATAGAATCATACATAAAATATATCTTTATAAAAGTGCACTTTTACATACTACTTCTCCTAGGTGTTTTCATCTTACATCAAATAAAAAGAAAAAGATATTCTACAAAAAAGAAAAAAGGAGTACAAACTGCACTCTCATATATTATTTTTCATTAATTAATAATGTCATATTCTTGATTAAATATATCATCAATTGTAATTGTATCACGTGCTCCCATATCTGAATAATCATATTCCATATTCTCTACAGCTAAGTCCTTTAAAAATGACGTCAAATCGTCATCAAGAAGCATCTCAATACAAATATTATCAATTATTATGTCTACATCTATTTTAATATTTTCCATCTCATAACCTTTTTCTTTAATTAAGTTAATCAATTCAAAACTTTGACTTTTAATTTCATCCTCTACTTGTGTTCTTAATTCATATACAAAATCACTATTTACCTCAATTTCTTCTATTTCCATATGAAATTTTTCATCTGCAGATGCTTCATTTATCAATTCTTTTGCATATTCTTCACCAATAATTGTCAATTTTTGTTCTAAAGCATCTACATATATTTCTTCTAAACTTTCTTCAATAATAGTCAATGGAATTTTTTGAGTTGAATAATAATCAAATAATTCCTCTATATAATCATAGTCTGCATCACAAAACCTCTTTGAAACTAAATCCATATTAGATAGTTTTTCTTCTAAATTATAATATTCTCGTATTTTCTCGTCCATTGCCATTTTAATTAAATAATTTCCACCAATATCTATATTAAATAAATCACTAATATAATTAATTAAATTTTTATCAAAATATTTATTTTTTAATATAAAATTAATTTTCTTCTTTTTATCTAAATATTGATTACTCATGAACGAATTATATTGATTATATGCAATTAATTTTTCAAAGCCCTCAATTTTATCTTCTAAAATAGATGGTAAAATATTCACTATTTTATCTATTTGCTCTATATATAATGCATTATCATAAATTTTCTTTAATTGAGCCATATTATCTAAAAGGTAATTCTGAATATAGTCATTAATAGATGGATTTAGAACACTTATATATTTTTTCTTGCCTAATATTGCAATTCCTATTAATGACTTACTCAATCTATTTATTGAATCTTCAAAGCTATATTTTTCAACTTCAGAATTAGAATTACAAAGATAATTTGTAACAGATTTATGAAGGCAATCAACAGGTATATAATTATTTCCTAATGTATACAATTGATACATTAGGACTACATCACACGTTTCTATTCTCTCAAACTCACTTTTCCAAATATCTTTTGGATTATTTAATGATTCAATAATATAATTAAAAAAATTCTCAGAAGCTACCCTATTAGATCTTTTGCAACACATTTCAATGATTCGTGTATTAAAAGATTTATGATTAATTATTAAATTATAATTGTTATCTTTTTTTATAGTATTAAATGATTTTTTTGTAACACCATTATGATACATTAAGTTATACAATATTCTCGCCCTATCTAATTGACTTAAATCATTTACATCAATTAGGCACTCTTTTATACCTATTTCATCTAATAATTTTTCAAATTCTTCTTTTTCATGTTTTGCCTTGTTTAAAATAGTAATTCTACTATTTAATATAACCTTCTTATTATTAAAAATTGTAGTTAACTTCAATAAATTTTTTAAATCATTAATCAACTTATCATCTAAAGATAATGAAGTTTGACCTAAAAAATCATCTAAAAATATTATTTCAGGATCATCATTTTGATGTACAGACTCTATTAATTTTGATAAGTCGTTATTAGATACTGTTGTCAATTTATAATCTTTATTATTTGCTAAAAGATATCTTATTAACATTTTTGATGTTATTGTTTTTCCAATACCAGGATCTCCGACAAATAAGATTATTCCATTTGAATTAATAATATCCACTGCATTATAATAAGCTTTGGTTTCAACAAAAAATTTTGTTTCATTTTCAAAATCATTTATAATTACCTTACTTATTGCATCAGAATATCTATTTAAATACAAATCTAAAACAATAGATGAAGATAGCCATAATTTATGATTTTTTTTCAAAACATCTATATTATTAGTGTCAGATAAAAAGTCATCAATATCTGTTTTCCCTATTATATAAGAGTAATCATCCATATATTCGTGAAAAATTTCATATATATTTTCTACTATTTTTTTTCCCAGTTCTGCAGTTGTAAGTAAATAGTATTTTTCAAATTCTGTGTTTTTTATTTTATTATATTCATTTTGACAAACTGTTTTTAAATTTAATGAGTCCTTATAACGTTTGCATTGACATATAATTTTTCCATCTAAACTTATTAAATCAATTCCATCATCTTTTCCCGGACCAAATCTTTTAAATTTTGTATTTAATTTTTTCTCCATAAAATCCATACAAAACTTTTCAAATTCTAATGGATCTAAATTTAATATATTAAACATTTTCATCACTTCCTTCAAATATAGAACTATATTTTTTATAATTATTAAAGTTATCCAAAAACTCAATAAAAGCTGTAGTATCAGTCTTTTTCCCCAAATAATTCAATTCATTTTCTAAATTATCGTCAAATTCTAAATATTTCTTACATTTTTTTATTTCTTCATTAATCAAAACATTATTGCTATCATTTTTATCGTCAATATCAAATAAAGGCACAACCTCAATCCCTAATTGTTCAAAAACATTAATAAAAGGCAAATAATGAGGTTTTCCATAACATTGAAAAATACTATATTGATTATATTGCTCAAGTTTTTTTACTAATAATGATTTTAAAAATAATAAGTCATTAATACCTTCAATCATATATACTTTTTTTGAAAAAATAGCCTCAAAAAATTCTTTTTTATGTAATTCTATTATATTTTTCTTAAAACTTAATGCGTTATAATAAGCTTTTGATTTATTATTTAAATTATCTAAATGTATAGATTTTGAAATAGATACCGCATCATTAAAATTTATTTTCTTAGGGTTCCCATAATTTGGATCATTAAAAATATATAATTCATTAAAATCAATATTTAACAAACTTAGTAATTCTGGAGAATGAGTTGCAATACACACATCTTTATCTATACTCAACTTATTAATCAATCCAGCTGTAATGTGTAATAATGAAGGATGTGTATGATTCTCTGGTTCGTCTAAAAATATATATTTTTTATTGCTTTTTTCAATTAATTTTAATAAAAATTGCAATTTTTGACCGCTACCCATAGAATTCTTTAAATCATCTGAATTTATTTTGATAAGTTTTTTATGCTCTTTACTAGATGTAGTATCTATAACATCTTTTTTTCTCTGTTGATTATTAAGAGATAACACTTCATTCATAATATCATTATACATTTTTTTATTCTCTTCTACATTTTTGTCTATTAATTTTTCATAATTATTTTTTGCAGTATTAATATCATCATTTTCTAACAATTCTTCTATTAAATATTCCATAACAAATGAATTATTAACACTATCCTTCATCTCATCTGCAAAAACTATTTCAGAATTTAGCATTATTATATCTTTTCTATTTTTATCCTCTTTTTTTAATTCTTCTATTTTACTATTAATTGCATATGTCTTTCCATAACCATTAGGTCCTATATATATTCTTAACATCACTACCTCCCACTACATAAAAAGCGCAATACAAAAACTTAAATATATTTAAGCCTGTACTAGCGCTTTAATATTATCTATTTCCTTTAATATGGTTATGTGTTCTGCATAGCATTTGACAATTACTAATGTCAGTAGAACCACCTTTGCTCCATGCAGTTACATGATCAGCATCCATATCTTTATAATCCCATATTTTCGTTTTATTAGATAAATTTTCGATTACACACATTGGACAGTTAGAAATATTTTTAATTTTAGCAATTTGAGTTTGATTTTCATATACTGTCTTTTTTGTTGGCTCATCAAAAAGTCTAATATTAAGCAATTTTATATCTTCCTGTTTACAACCATTTAATATATACTCATAACAACCTTTTTTATCATTTACAAAATAATCACTGTATAATTCGTTTAATTTTTTTGAAACATCATTAGAATTATAAGGGATTTTATGATACTTTTCGTACATTTTTCCCCAATTAATATATTGCATTTCATCTTTTACATCAATAAATATAGTTGAAACCCAATTAATAACATCATTAAAATATGAAGTTAATTCATTAATATTATCATCATGTCTATGATCTGCCATATATTTTTCAAGATTACCATCTTTTTTCCAATCTTTTGAAACCCATGATAAAGCGACTTCTAATAATCCTTGTCTTTTTACTTCAACCTTCATATAACTCAACCACTTATGTAAATTTGAATTTTGTGAATTACTAAATACCTCTTTTGCTTTAGTAATAAATGGTCCACTATAAATAGAATTCAACAATTCTTGGTTATTTAATGGCTTACCAGCAATATTAATTGTTTTAAACCATTCTTTTATTTCAGACTCTTCACCACTGCAAATATAAATGGTTAATTCGGTGTTATATATTTTATCTTGTTTATCTTTTGGAAGTGACTCAAATTTATATGGAATATCGTTTTCATCAATCCATGCAAATTTATTAGTTACATATCTACCTATACTAGTTATTCTTTGTTGTCCATCAAGAATTTCATATTTATCTTTTTCTGTTTCAACAAAATAAATTAATCCTATAGGATACCCCTTTAATAAAGAATCAATAACCGCAACATCATCTTTTCCATTAGCATAAATATAATTTCTTTGATATTCTGGTTGAATAGTTAATTTACCTGCCCAACCAAATAATCCTTTTTCTTCAGATTCACTATATTGAAATCCTTCACACATCTGTCTAATAGTTAAATCTGTCCTTAATCTAGTTTTCATTTTCACCATCCACTTTCTGAATTAAAATTCTATCATAAATCTGTTTCCCATTAATATGGCCTCTGTGACGTTGAGATGGAATAGTTCTCAACTTTTCCACTTCTGGTGTTGTATCTCCAGAATGAGTATGACCTATTATTCTAAATTGTCTGGGATTATGTAGTTTAAGAAATGTTATTGGTACACCCATTACACCATCGTAATCAGATGGAATAGCATCATATCTAGGAACTTCTAAAGCACTATAATTATCAAATTTTGGATAAGTTTTTAGTCCATAATCTTTTTCTAATTTTTTTATTAAAGGTTTGTTATATCTTAAGTTATCTTGCATAGTCATCAAATTAAGTACAGTATGACGTCTTTTTAAGTCAATATTAGTATACCAACATATATTACCCATACTGCGCCATTTTTGCCCTTTTTCGTCTATCCAAAATCTTGTCTCTCGTGGTTCTGAATCTTTTGGTACTTTAAATGACATATCACCAGCATTTTTTCCTAACCACATAACACCGTCTCTTACTAATGGAAATGTTTCCTTGGTAGTTGCATCATTTTCATTTCCAATAATGATAAACTGCTTACCAGATTCTATTAGCCACGAAAGAAATTCTCTAAATAATGAAAAAGGTGGATTAGTTATAATAATATCAGCTTCATTTCTTAATTTTTTTACTTCGTCAGATCTAAAATCTCCATCTCCTTTTAGATAGTCCCATTCTAAATCATTTATATCAATTCTACCCGATTTATTTGTATCTCTATCTAATGTAAATATTTTCCCATGTGAATTAGTCTTATTCTTATCAAATTTAGGACTTTCTTGCTCAAATAGAGATAATTGAACAAATACTGCACTTTTTTTATCGTTAGCATAGCTGGTACTTATAAGTTTTTTAAGTCCTAGTAATTCAAAATTTTGAGCAAAATATCTAGTAAAATTACTCCACTCTGGATCATCACATGGAAGTAGTATCGTTTTATTTTTAAAAACATTTGGGTTATATTCTAGATAAGCATTCATTTCTTTTTCTATGTCTGAGTATTCAGTATAAAATTCATCATCTTTTTCTTTTTTTGCTCTTTTCAAACTTTCATTATTAGCCATAATATCACTTCCTAATAACTAAAATTTTCTCTAATTTGTGCTCTAATTGATATAAAGTATTTCCACTAGATACATCTCCGCCTAAATCTTCAAGTGCTGAATATAAAATTTGACGTTTTGAGGGATTTGAATTATTTGGAACTTCATTATCTGTATCTTTTTCATATATACCTAGAGTTCCATCTTCATTTGTTTTAGAATAATAATCTTTTCCTGTTAAACTTGAATGAAAATTTATATTTTTAAAATGATGTCTATTTTTTGACAATAATAAAGCTTCTTTCCTATCTTCTATTTCTTCATTTGTTTCCTTCCATAAATGAAGCCTATCAGTTGTACCATTTATTTCAGCCATACTCTCAAATGCAGAATACATTTCTTCTGGACTCATATGATAAAATTCTCTGACTCTAATTTTATCTCCTATTTTTTCTTTACTTCTAAGTTCTGGATTTATAGTATCTATGAATTTGTGTAATTTTATATCAGTTAATCTCTCGGTTACATCAAATGTTGCATAAATATGAAATGAAAATGGAACAGCCTCAGAATTATTTAATTGTTTTACTCTTGCTTCAACATCGTCAGCATATCCAATTTTGATATATTCTGGAAATGATGGATTAGTTAATATATAAATTACTCCACATTTTTCTTTCATACTCTCTCACTCCTAAAGTTTTAAATCAATATTATTATAACATATAATTCGGCAAATTTTTAATTTTGAAATTGAAATACTTACAATTTTTTAATTTTTAAAATTGGGGTTGGGAGTAATCCCACAAAAGAATTTCGTACAGGAGTACAAATTCAGTGCTGGCTAGACAATTCATATATTCCTATTTGCTATTATTAAGAAAAAATAATATAATTATTTTGGTGATATTTATGAGAACTCATAGAATAATTTTTTGGACAACTTTATTATTATTTGCTGTAGGTCTACCTGCAATAATGAATATTAATTTTGAAACAGATCTTAAAAATATTTTAATAGGTATAATTTGTAGTAGTTTAGTTGCTGCTATTGTTGAACTACCTAATTTATGTCTCTTTTTAAACAAAGTGCTGATGGAGATATAGAAATTATATAAATAATGTG
>CAMJTE010000002.1 GCA_946408655.1 uncultured Caryophanales bacterium
TCCTATGATAGCATATGCTGAATACCATCATCAGTCAAAAGATTGAACACAGCCTATGCAATAAAAAGGGCTCTATCATCTAATCCGGTGATAATATAAAAGGCGGTAAAAACTTTGAAAATTTTTACCGCCTTTTATGTGCCTGTTTAGATATATCAACTGAACTGTAACGAAAATTTGCGAAAAAAATAGAATTTTCTTGTATTATTTGTGATTTATATTTTAAAATGTTCTATTTTTTAAATAGTATTTATAAGTTAAAATGTCCTATTTAAAATAGGTTATATATATTTAAAAAAGTATTTTTAAATAGAAATGTCCTCTTGAAATATGTTTAATATAAATATATACTATTCTTGTTACTTAAAGGGCAAGGCAACGCTGAGGAGCGACCTGAGTGTTAAGTAATGATTAAACGAAAAGGAAGTCATAGTACTTCTTTTTACTTTACTTCCTTTTTCGGTAATCCTATTCGATAAACCTTGGGGATTGGGGCAAAGCCCCAATCTATCTAATTTTAAATTTTCTCCAAGGATTATCTGGATTAGTCTTAAATCCGTGCTTAGATGCGTTTTGATTATTAGTTTCTGGTTGTTCTATTAATAGTAATGAGTAAATATCATCATCAATAATTCCATATAACTTATTATCATATGCATTGACAACAGTACATTTTGTTCCACTTTTAAATGATACAACTTCACCGGCTTGTTCATTAATAGGCATATAATAATTATTAAAATACTTAATCGATGAAGCATTATCTATTGTTCTTTCAAGTCTAATAGAAATAATTAAGTTTAATTCTTCATCGCTATAACTACTTTGTTTCATAACATTTTAATTTGGATTTATTTCATAAGAAAATCTTTTGTTTATTTTAGGAATAAAAATTTCATTTAAATATTTATTAGCTTCGTCAATATCAGTAATACCTTCATGCCTTAATTCAGCTTTTAATCTCCTCTTAAATGTGCCGTTTTCCCGCTCGGCATTAGGTTTAAATAATGGATCACTACAGCAGACTAAATTGATTTTTAAATCTTCACACATCCTTTTAAATTGTGTTACATTAAGCTTTGATTTAGAACTTTTAGCATTATTAATAGAAAATGAACTTCTTTTGTCTGTTTTTACTTTTTCTGGGATTCCAAAGTTTATAATCATATTCATTAATACAACCATATATGCACTAGTTGTTTCTTCATAGTCAAACCAACCAGACAATACTTTTTTAGTTGCTTTATCAACTGATAAATGCAATGCACTCTCTTTAGTTCCAAACCAAATCCAAAAGGCAGCATCCATCTGTACTTCTTGACCAAATGAATAATGCAAAGTTGATTTTCTAATATGTTTTTCAAATTGTTCTTGTTTTCGTTGCTCAAATAATTGTTCTTGTTCTATAGTGATAGATTTTTCTCGAATTGCTTTTTTCATATTCTCGTTGTATAATCTAACTGTTTTGTGTTGGGCATAAGGCGAAATAATTTCGTTGGTTATAAATATATTTATCATTGTTGAAAATGAAATACCATATTTATAGCCATGCTCTTCATAAAAATGAGTAAAACCATAATCTGAAAAATCATTTAAATATGTTTCAATAATCCTATTTGATATATCATTTGGGATTTTTTTATTGTTACTAGGTTTATTAGAATTTTTATGTACAAAAGCTTCTTCTCCTATATTTTTATATTTAACAATAAGTCTTCGGACTTGTCTATCTGTTATCTCTAATTTTAATGAAGCTTCTTTTTGAGTTATTTCTTTAGCTATAACTTTTTTTATGATTTTACTATATAGTTCCTTATCACTTAATTTTGCCATAATTAAAATACACCTTCTTTCCAGAAAAGTGTATTTTAGGACATTTTAACTTATAAATCAATTTTTTTACTAAATTTATTTTAATAGGACATTTCTACTTGTAAATTGTCTCAAAAAAGTGGACATTTTAACTTAAAAGTCACAAAAAAATAGAATTTTCTTGTATTATTAATCCTTTTTTGTTATAATACTTCTAGTTCGTGAAAGGAGGGATTTTAATGGATAAGGTATTAGTAAGAAATGGTGACGTTGATGGTGCGTTACGTAATATGCGTCGTAAGAATGCTAGAGAAGGCCTCCTAAAAAAAGTTCGTGAGAAAAACGAAGGTTATAAAAAACCAGGAGTTAGAAGAAGAGAAAAGAAAGCTGAAGGAATTAAGAATACAAGAAAAAGAGAAAGAAATCGTTATTAGTTTTAATCGAGTTCTTTTTTTGTATAATAGGAAATTGATACTTTTTGCTCTGGAATAATTACATTGAAGATTGTTTCAAATATTTAGTACTTGAAACAATGTATAAACTATATGGATTTACAATAAATATTCCAACTTAGTAAGTTAATTCGAAGAATGATTTATGCAATAGAATTGACTTGTTTTAATTTTTTTAAATCATTTACAAATAATGTAAAATATGTTATCATTTACATGTTAGAATAAGTTGGAGGTATATTGTTATGCGTAGAGATAAAATTAAAGTATTAATAATTGCTATTATTATTTTGACTTTTATTACTTTATTATTTTTGTTTGGTTTGAAAGTTTATAATGAAAGTTTTAAAAATTTTAAATTAAATGGATATATAATTGCGAATAAAAATAATTATAAAACTGATAGATATTATTTTAATAAGGACCAAAAGTATAAAAAGACGGCTAATAAAAACGTTGTTTTTAAAACTACTAATAAAACTTCAGTGTCTGTTGATGATAATTCTTTTGTTCATTATAGTAATAATTCTATTTCTACACTTAAGAAAGCTGCTATTTTAGATTTAGATAATATAAATGATACTACTATAAAGTATTATAATTTGTATGAAGGTAGCGTATTGAATAAAGTAAATGATAAATATAGTTTTACCAACTTAGGGAAAAAGATTTCTTTGGGGAATATCGTTATTAAGATTAGTAAAGAAAAATATTTAGTTGCTGCTCCTGTTTTAAAATTAAATATCGGAGATGAACAAAAGGAGATAAAGGACAGTTATATTGAAATTACTTTTTTTGATGGTAATATTGTTAAAATTGAAAATCAAGAAGAATCGTATAAAAATATTCAAAGTAATATTTTAATTGAGATTGGAGATATTACAATAAATTTAAACAATAAAGAAATATCTAAAAGTGGTGAAGTAAAACTAAATTTAGAGCAAATAACTATCGATTCAGATGATAATATTGATATATCTGAGAAAGAAAATCAAGATGTTGAAGAAGCGACTGTAAATAGTACTGAAAATAAAACTAGTAACACGGATAATAATAGAAATGCTATTGATATACCTAATGTTGAAAAAGATACAATAGAATCTTATGATACATCTGAGATTATAATTAATAATAAAAAATATAAAGACCCAGTATTTACAATTGAAAAATTAGATGTTGGAATTAATTCAATTGATAGTTTAATTACTGTTGATGATCCAGACAATTTATTAAAGGGGAATATCTATATTAATGTTTATAATTCGGAGACCAGTGAGAAGATTTATGAATATAAACAAGGTAATGAAATAAGTAATATTAGTGTTAAATTAAATACTTTGAATTATAACACTAATTATATACTTGTTGTAAGTGCAGATTATGAAAAAGGAGATATTACATATAATAAAGATTTTATTCAAAAGACATTCACTACATCTGATTTAGGAATTAGTATTACTAAGAATTATATTACAAAGGATTCTATTTCTCTTAATTTTGAGAAGGGGACATATTCTAGCGTGGATAGTTTTACTTTAAAACTATGTGATGATAAAAATGAATGCACTTCAAATGATGTTGATATAAATAATTCTAGTGAGTTAGTTTTTAATGGATTAAAAGAAAATACCAAGTATTCAGTTTCTATTGATAGGGTTACAACATCTGCTTCAGGAATATCAACAACACTAGAAGCAGAATTTGATAAATATACATATAGTACACTTAAGAAAACTCCAAGCATTGAAAAAATAGATGTTTCAATAAATAAAAAGAATAATATTTTTACTTTAACGCCAGTGGGAGTGATAGATCCTGATGGCGCGATAAAAAGCTATCAATATGAAATATATGAGGTAGTTGCTGGAGAATTACAATCTACACCGACTAAAAAAATAGAGAAAAAAGATAATAAATCATTTGATGTAGAAGTTTCATCAAGTGGGGTATTGAATACTCTAAAAAGAAATACTGAGTATAAATGTTATTTGACTGTTGTTTATAATGACAATACAAAAGACATTTATATGGAACCTCTATATACAACCCTATATATGGGGGGAAATGAGTACCCTAGTGTTGACTTTGAAGAAACAGGTAATGGTATTACATTTGAATCGGTTAATGGGTTTATTAAAGTAAATGATGTTTCACATGCTATTCGCTCAAATTCTTTAATAGTCGAATATTCGTCAAGAAGCTCCTCTATAGGTGGTAGAGTCGTATATAGTGATTTTACTCCTGGAGATACAAGTATTAATATACCAATAAATATAACTGGATTGAAAAGCAATGAATCATATAGTTTTAAAGTTATATCAAATAATATTGAATTAGGGGATATTAATTCAACAATTAGTAATAATGAAACTGATCAGTATGTTGAACTTAAGAACTTTAATATAACTACCAAGACACCTAATAAAATAAAAGTAAATGTTAATCAGAATGATTCTTTGGGAAACTTTTTCTCATTAAACATGAAATTCGATGACAAAGAAATTCTTGAATTAAATACATTAAGTATTTTAAAACTTTCGTTTTCTCAACAACCGGATTTTAGTGAAAACAATAATAATGAATTGGTTGAAATTGAATACAAAGATAGTAATAATAATATATATGAAAGTAATATTTCAAGTTGTTTTATTTCAAACACTAATTGTAATGATATACCTTTAAATGAAAGTTTTAATTTAACTTCATCTAGCCTAGGGTTAGACAGATTTGATTTTAACGGAAATATATTTATGAAAATAGAAGGTGTTGATTATGCTGGTAATGTAATTGATTTTTCAATTGTAAATAACGGAGTAAATACTAATACTAATATTTTTAAAATTAACACTATTGATTCATTAAAACCTCCTACAAATACAGCTGATTCATTGATGATAGAAAGTATTACTAAGCAAAATGCAGTGGCACTTGACAATAAAGTTTATAGTGATAGAATGTTGGATGATACAGTTGTTGGCTTTGCTGTTTATCCAAGAAGTTATTTTAATTCTGGAAATTCTTATAGAAATTATAAAGTAAAAATGTATTATGATTTATATAAGACAACGTATAATGAAACTAAGAAAAGATATGAGTGTATAAAGGATGATGGTTTGCTTATAAAAAAATATGAATATGGTTTAGTTGATAATCCAAAAGATGCAAAACAGAAAATGTATTTTGATGATGTTCAATATAAAAGAGGAAATTACTATTGCATAAATTGGTATGCAGAATTAATTGATCCTAATGATTCATCAAACGTTATTAGGTATGGATTTGATAATTTTTATACATCAAAAGTATTTGTAGCTGATTTACAGAAACCAATAATTAATATGTATTTGGAAAATTCAAATAACGCTACTACATATTGGAAATATAAATATGATGATTTTGATAATTCACTAAAAAACATTGTGTTTGATAATTTAAATAGAGTAGAGATTGAAAAAAATAGTGTTATTGAAAATGATAACTATGGAAAACAGTTAGAAGTTGCTCTTATACCCGGAGCTAAGACCGATATTTCATATGATTATTACAGTAACTCTAATACATTGAAAAACGAATTATTAATGCAATATACTTTTGATGGAGAGAAAAATTATAATTGGAATGAAATATTAAAAGTAAAACTTGATAATGAAGAAGGTAATGTAAAAGTGTATTTTGATAATATTGATAACGTAGATAAAATCATATCTGATGTTGAAAACTTTTCGTTAACTTTTAGCAACAATGATATTTCTAAAAAAATTAAGTTTAATGAGTTTTCTACTATTAAAATTGATAATAAATTCTATAGGGGTGTTGTAATTGATTTATTGGATTTGGTAAAAGTAGGCTTAACAAATAAAGATGTAAAGGTTAATTTAAATATAAAATATGATAGTGGAATATCTGGATATGGGCTGCTTAATGAAGATACTGAAATTGATTTAAAAGCTTATAAAAATGGATTAAATACTGGATATTATAAGTATAATAATAATCTTGAATATAATCAGTTTTTAATGAACAACTCATTTATTCCTCTTGCTAATTATTCAGTATTAAATGATACAATCAGCTTTAAACTAAAATATAATGAAACAGTGTTTAATAATACATTTAGTGTTAGTAATGGATGTGTCGGAATAGAAAATGATACGTGTATTTATCCATCTAAGATTGTATCTGCTAATTCACAATTATCAACAATAAGATTTGATTCTGCACCTATAGTTGTTAAATTAATTGATGATGATATAGGTGTATATACAAGTGAATTGTCATTTGATACATATGGTATTGAGAAAATATCGAGTGATAGAATTAAGATTACTGTATTAAAAGATGGAGTGGATATTACTAATAGTCTTTCTGTAAGTGCAGATAATAATAAGCTTAAAATAAGTGGTTTAACAAATAATACTGATTATCAAGTAAATATAAAATATAAAGATGATAGTAATAATTACATATCTGTTAAATGTATTGATAGAGAACAAACTGAGGTAAATAATTTTTCATTTACTACACCAGAGACAATTAAAGTTACTGATTTTGAATTAAAATATAATGGAGGTAATTCATATAGCGAACATTACTTCAATGCAACATACACTCTTAATTCAATACAAGATATTGATTATATCCAATATTGGTTATGTGATAATAATGGGGATAATTGCATAAAACTAAATCTAAATAATACTGAAACAAATAAGAAAAGTAATTTCACTGCAAAAGATAATACTGATGAATTTAGTGCATATTATCTAGGTAATGACGGAAATAAAAAAGGCATTGATGTGAGTGGTAGATATACTTTAAAAATAACTCCAAAATATAATGATAATGTTACAATTACATCCATTCCTTCGTATTTTGAAATTGGAACAATAGAACAATTGAAATTACCGGTTACTGATTTTACTATTTCAACTATTATTGATAACAATACTAGATATAATAGAATGCATTTCTTTATAAGCGATATAGATAGAGTAGTTGTAGATGATAAGTGTATATTTACTTATTATGATAATAGTATTCCAGTTTATGAAGAAGAACAAAATATTTTATCTGAAGATATAGTATTCAATATATCTAGCGGTAGTGATAGAATAGTTGCACAAAAAAATCATAAGTATTCATTTACGGTAAAATGTGACGTTGATATGTTAAATAATGGTATTAGTAGAACAGTTACTTATAGCTCTAAAGATATTGTTTTAAATAATTCAAATGTTGATTTAGGAAACATTGAAATACATAGATCACAGAATTCTGATACAAAATTTGAACTAAGATTTTATGATAGTATTAATTTAAATGAATTATCAACTATGAATTATAGTATATATGTTAAATCGGGTAATCATTCATATACAAAAAAAGGATATCCAATAGCTGATAAATTAGTGTTTGTACCAAGTGGTAATTATTATAAATTAGAATTACCATATGATACATTGATTGTGAGTGATGCAACTTATTTATTTCAAATGTCATTTAAAGATATAAATAATGAAACAGTTGATTATAATACAATAAAATGGAATTCGTAGGAGGGAATAATGAGAAAATTAGGCAAAAAAAATCAAATATTGTTTATTATTCTTTCCTTGATTACTGTTTTTATGATTGCAATCTTTATATATGTAATCATGCTTATGTTAAGAAAAGGTAATAATATATATGAATTAAAGAAAAACAGTTACTTATATAATTCTGATTATGAGATTATAGAGGTTCAAGGTAGTTTAAAATTAAAAAAGAGTTTTGATGGTAATTACTATTTAAAAGATAATCGTAAAAGTACAAAGATTGGTAAGAATGTTATACTAGATAATTATGGTAATCATAGACTATATCTATATGGAATTTTATATCAAGTTTTTACAGATGGATCGATAGAAAAATTATCTAATGAAAATAAAGTATTAAAAACGCCACCAACTAAATTCTTTAAACTAGGTGATAGAAAATACCTGATGGTTGATGATAATATTTCTTCATCAGATTCTTCTATTAAAACATCTGGATATTTAATTGTAGAGATTAATAAAGAAGGAAATGCAACACTTGTTAATGATAAAATGAATATTAAAACTATTAATCCAATTATTTTATATGGTAGTACTTTTGATTTTGATATCGCTAATGAAAAATTGATTTATCATAATCAAGAGATTGATTTAAAAAATATTATTGGTAGTAGTAATAAGTATAAAAAAGAAACTAAAAAAGATGAAAAAAAAGAAACTGATAATAAAACTAGTACTACAGATAATACAAATTCTTCAAATCAAAATACTAGCGATTATTATGAACAGTATTTAAAAGATGTTATTAATAGTTATAATAATTTATATAATAGTGTAGCTAACATAAATGACTCAGTTGCGACTAAGGTAAATAAAGGAGATATTTACTATGAGTTTAGTAAATGGGCTGTTATGAAGAATGTTTTAGTATCTAGTACATCTATTACTATTAATTATAATATATATGATCCTAACGATGAATATAGTAGTGTATTTGTATACGTTACAGATAAAAAGAATTATGATAAAAGAGTTGAATTAAATGAAAATGCTACTAGCATGAGTATTACGAACCTTGATCCGAATGAAAGATATGTTATTAATTTTGGTTATGTTCTTTCAGAAGATGGAAGGGAAGAAGTTATTGATGTTTCAACTGTGACAACAAAGAGTCCTAAAATTGAACTTAAAATTACTAAAGTTATGAAAAATAAAGTATACTATATTATTAATATGGATGATAAATTTGCTTTATTAAATAGTGATTTAGTACTATATAATCGTAATAGTAATGAGATGATAAAAAAAGAGAATATTGATAATATTACAAAAGGGTATAATGGTGTTATTGAATATGATAGTGATATTAATCCAAATATTCAACTAAAATTAGAAAATATGTGCTATAATATAAGTGATAACAAATGTATAGGATATCTAACTGTTAATGTTAGTGATGCATTATAGTGGAAAAAGAGGTGTTTTATGGAAAATGTTTTACAGGGGACAATAATTGCGATAGGTTCAATGCTTGGTTTAGCGTTCCTAGGTTTTGGTATTGGTATTGGAATAATGAGTGCCAAAGTTGCAGAAAGTGTTGGCAGAAATCCCGAAACAAAAGCTGACGTTGTTCATTCAGTTATGACAATTTTAGTTGTCGGTGCTGTATTTTTATTATTCTTATTTGCGTTTGTATTTTTCTTATTATTCTTTAATCCATTAACAGTATAATGACAGATGTATTTATAATAATAACTATTCTTTTTGTTATGTCAGTAATAATATTCTTTCTTATAAAAAAAACAGTTAAGGATATTAATCATAACTCAAAAGAATACTATTTATTGAAATTACAAGACTATGATAATTTGATTAGTGATAATAAGGAAAAGCAAATAAATACAAAGGTCGAAGAAAATGTGATAAACAGAGATTTGACTTCTGTAAAAGAATCATCAGAAAAAGTGCTGCTTGAATCAAATCCTGAATATCAGATCGATGATTTTTTAAAGTTAGCTAAAGATGTAGATAAAGAGTTTAATATTGATGTTAATGAAATTATACGTAATTTTTTGGATAAAAAAATAATTGATACTAGTATGAATTATTTTTCTAATTTAGTATTGGTAAAGAAAAAAATTAATAGTATTGGATTATATAATCTTGCAGTAGATTTAAATGGACTTAAGAAGTTATTAACAGAGGTTAATCAGATCGATGAATTAATAGTAAATAAATATAAAAGTTCATCGTATGAAAAAAGTATCATGGGATTCTATAATTTTTTAAAAAGCGAAATTAATTATAATGATCCTATCATATATATAGAAGTAGGAGATAAGAACATTAGTTTTAATAATGTTAATGATAATATAAAAACAGTCTATAATCCTAATATTTATAAGGGAATAATAATTAAATACAAAAATAATATGTATGATTATAGTTTAAGTTTTTAAGGAGGATATATGGATAAAAATGGGGAATTAAGTTCTATAAACGAACAGATTAATAAAATAAAAAATGAAAATAATAAATATACTTTAGGAAATATTATTTATATTCAAGATTATATTATTCATGTTATTGGACTAGATGATGCCTTCTTTTTTGAAAGAGTAGTTATAGGTACAGATAACATAGGATATATCACTAAAATTGAAGCAACTTATGCAGTGGTTGCAATTATAAAGAAGAATGGTGAAATATCTGTTGGTGATAGTGTTCATAGAACTAATGAACCATTTTTAGGTATATATTCTAATAGTGCGATAGGACGTGTTATTGATATATTTGGAGTAGATAGGTTGACTGATAAAAAGTTTAAAGATATCTTAAAATTAAATATTGAAACTACCAATATTCCGATTGTTAATAGGGCTAAAGTATCAAGACCACTATTAACAGGAATTACAGGTATTGATTTGATATATCCAATCGGTAAAGGACAAAGACAATTAATAATCGGAGATAAAAAAACAGGGAAAACACAAATATGTATAGATACAATTGTTAATCAAAATGATAAAGGGGTTATATGTATCTATAATGCAATTGGTAAAACAAAAAAAGAAGTAAAGCAAATTTATTATGAATTATTAAAGCGTGGGGCAATGAAATATACTGTTATAATTGCTGCGTTCTATGAGGATGCACCAACTGTTTTAACTCTTACCCCTTATTTTGCTTTATCAGTAGCTCAATTATATATGAGTAATAAATATGATGTTTTAGTTGTTATTGATGATTTGAAAAAGCATGCAGATGCTTATAGAGAAATAGGTCTTATGTCTTCTAAAACTCCAGGACGTGATGCATATCCTGCTGATATATTTTATTTTCACTCTAGACTATTAGAAAAAGGTTGTCAACATAAAAATGGAGGAAGTATCTCTATATTACCAATAATGGAAACAAAATCAGGAGATATTACAGATTATATATCTACAAATATTATATCTATTACAGATGGTCAAATTGTATTATCATCAAAGAACTTTGATAAAGGGGAAAGACCAGCAATCGATTACGGTCTTTCTGTATCTAGATTAGGCGGAGCAGTACAGGATGCTAATATGAAAAAATTGGGTGCCAAGGTAAGAAGTAAACTGCTTACATATTTAGAAACTAGAGATATATATGAACTTGCAAATGCCGATGAAATGACAGATGAGTTAAGAAATAGATTATTTGAAGGTAAGAAGATTGTGGATGCATTAAAGCAATATAAATATAGTCCTATTACTCCAAATGAAATGATGGAAAAACTTAAATTTGTAGAAGAGGAAAATAATGGCTAATATACGTAATATAGTAAAGGTTATGAATTTTCACTCTTTAGTAAGAGTTGATAAGGCAAAAAAAAATACAGAAAAGTATTTTGTTGTTGAAAATGAACTTAAAGATTTTATTTATAAAATTATTTATAATAAAAATTTAAATTTAGACAAGAAGTCATATATGCCTAATGAAGATGGAATTACTCTAAATATATATATTGGAAATGATTTGGGCTTTTGTGGTAATTTTAATTCTCAATTAGTCTCAACAATGAAAAATGATTTTAATTCAAAGAAAATTTTAATTGGAAAAAAGATATTCAAAAAGACAGATGATGTAATTTTGAATATATCTAAAGAAGAGTTCTATAAAGATTTTAGTGATATAGAAAAAATTATCTATGAAAATATTTTTTCTAATAAAATTAAAGAAATTAATGTGTTTTATAATAAATATTATAATGTAAATGATATTAGATTTGAAAAAGTTAAACTGTTTCCAATTGAATCTAGTGATGAAAAAAGTTTGAAAGTTGATTATGTAATTGAAACAGACATTAATAAATTAATTGCAAATTTACTTGCTCTTTATTTATGTTACGAGATAAAAATTATGGAATCTAATAGTTGGGCTAGTGAAAATGTTATGAGACAGACAATAACAAAAGAGTCATTAAGAAAATTGGATGAAATAACTGTAGAAAAAAATAGACAAGAGAGAAAAGAAAAGAATAGCGAGAGTTTTAAAAAACAAATTAATAACTTTGTTTTAAAGAGGTGATAGTGTGGTAGGAAAAATAATATCAATATCGGAAATAAATGTAAAGATATTATGTGAAGATTTAAGCGGAATAAAAATAGGAGATATACTTGGAGTTGATGATGAAAATCAATTTGAAGTCGTAGAAATAAATGATAATATTATTACTTCAATTCCATTAAAAAAAGTAATTGGTTTAAAAAAAGGATTAGCTGTAAAAAAATATGATGATGGTATAAAAATAGAGTATTCAGATAATATTCTGGGTAGAGTATTTAATCCATATGGTAAATTACTTGAGGGGAATAATTTCCAAACTGAAAAAGCAAAGAATGTTTATGACTATAAAATGGATTTTAAGAGTGTCAATGTAAATAATGAACTGTTTTTAACTGGAATAAAAATAGTTGATTTCTTTGCTCCACTTTGTAAAGGATATAAGATGGGATTTCTAGGAGGAGCTGGAGTTGGAAAAACAGTTTTAATAAAAGAGTTAATCCATAATGTTTATACATCAAAAGGTTCAAATTCAGTTTTTATTGGAATAGGTGAGAGATCACGTGAAGGTAGAGAACTTATTGATGAGATGAAAGAGGCTAATTTATTCAATAAAATTTCTTTAGTATTTGGTCAAATGGGTGAAAATCCAGTTGAAAGAAGCAAAGCAATTTATAGTGGTGTTACCTTGTGTGAATACTTAAGAGACGAAAAGAAACAAGATGTATTATTATTTATTGATAACTCTTATCGCTTTGTTCAAGCAAAATCAGAAATTTCAATGGAATTAAACCATATTCCAATTGAAAATGGATATACTACAACTCTAAACTCAGATGTTAGTGAAATAGAAGAGAGGATTAACTCTAATGAAAATGGTACAATAACATCAATACAAACTATCTACGTACCAGCTGATGATTTAAATGATGAAGCAGTTCAAACAATAGTCTCACATATGGATGGACAGATCACACTTGATAGAAAGATTGCTGAAAAAGGTTTATATCCAGCTATCAACGTTTTTAAATCGAGAAGCAAGGCATTAGATGTTGATATAATTGGTGAGACCCATTATAATCTTGTTCAAGAAGTACTTAGATATTACACTAGATATGAAGAATTGGAAGAGATTATTGCTGTACTTGGAATAGATGAATTATCAAATGACGATAAGAATATTTTTTACAGAACAAGAAAACTTAGAAATTATTTTACTCAACCTATGTTTGTTGCTGAAAATTACACTAATATTGCTGGAGAATTTGTTGAAATAGCTGATGTATTAAAAGATGTATCTGATATTTTAAATGGTATTTATGATAGTATTGACGAATCTAAATTCTTATATATTGGGAGAATTAAAGTATGATTGTAAAGATATTTTCTTTAAATAATGGACTTACTGAGTATAGAGATGTTATTTCTGTAAAACTGGTCAGCAAGGACTATAATTTGTTGATTTTAAAAGATTATATACCGATTATTGGAGAAGTTGATGGAAGTATAGAAGTAAAATATCAAGATAAACAATTAATGTTTGAGAATGTTTTTGCCTATTACATGAATCAAGATAATGTATTTAACTTAATTTTAAAGGAGAAGTAAAATGTTAGACTATTTAAATAAAATTATTAATTATTTTCCATTCTTTATTTCTTTTTTTGTAATAATTATATTTTTATCTGTTATTTTGGATAAAGTTATGAAGAAGAATAAAAATAATATTAAAATTTTTGGATTATTTATGGGATTAAGCAATAGAAATATATTATCATTGACATTTATTACTACTTCTTACATATTTTTTATATGGCAGTTATTCTCTAAATCAGTTGATTTAGTAACACTCGGTGTGATTTTTACATGTTTTGTTTTAACAGATATAGTTTCAAAACAATATATAAAAATTATTTTTTCCATAATAAGCTCTGTATTACTTTATCTAGGATTATATTGTAAATGTGTTTTCTATGATTATATAACAACTATTCACTCATCATTCATCGAAATTATATTATTAATACTTTTAGTTTTATTTTTATTCTTCTATATAAGTTATTTTTTAATCAAGAAGGCTGACTATATAGTTGTCCAAAATAAATATATAAAAAAAATGAATGGTAAAGATTCTTAAATTTAAGGAGGAATTATGAATATTAGCAAATTACTTAATAATAAGTTATTTAAAGTTATAATTGGTTTAATACTTACTATTTTTCTAGCACTTATTATTTTTATGGTAATAAGAATTAATAATAAAGAGTATAAATATGAAATTCAAGATGAGAAAGTTTACACTTATATTGGTGAGAGAAAATATGAGTATAATTCTAAGATTACAGTAGATGCAACTGGAAGTGTATCTAAGATAAAAAGTAAACGTGCTTCTTTAGAAATATCTTCATATCCAATATATTATACAACAAAAAAACAAGTTGTATTTGCATCAAAAATGGCTTTGATAAATCCACTTAATGATATCTCACAAAACTCGACACAAAAAATTTTTACAATTAATAGAACAATAAATAATGTTTATATGAATAGTAATGGTAAAGAGATAGATGTTGGTGAATACTTCTTATTCAATGGGAATGATATGTATTTTTTCTTAGATAGTGTCGATATTTCATTTAATAATTATAAAGAGACATTACCACCTTTTTCATACGTTATACATGATATGGCAAATGAATTATATATATATAATTATGATAGAGATGAAATTAATAAATTTAAAGAAATTACATCAGATGTTATAATTAGCACAAGTAATTATTCAATTAATTTAGCTGATGATTCGGTTAAATGTGGTGATAACGAGGCTCTTTTAATTAAAAATATTGAATTTTTAGATTCATTAGAATAATGATATTGGTGGTGATTTGATGAAAAAGATTATGGTATCTATCGGTGTATTATTTATTATAATGATAATTATTTTAATATTATCATTTACTAAGATTGGTTTTTTCCCAGAAGATGGATATATAATAATGTCATCAAAATTGGAGGCAAGTCTGTTAAATGGTGACGGAACAACTGTAAAGGTATATAAAATAAATAGAAATCAAAATATTTATAAAAGGTGGAATAATATATACGTTGGGGAAAATAATAAGAAAAAGATTTATGATGAAACCCCACTGTTCTCACAAGATAAATCAAGGATTATTAACTTGTTTTCTGAAGGTAATGCAATTAGCAGTAATTATGAAAAAGAAAAACTATATAAAAATATAGCACTCTCGAATGGTAGATTATATAATTATCACGATATGAAAACAGTTGATGATAATAACTACATATTCATGGAATTAGATAATAACATATTTATAAATTCATATGACGTTGAAGTAAATACTTTACTTACTAAAACTATAATCCCAAAAAGTTCATTTATATATTTTCTAAAAGATGAGATTAGATATTATTATTATAAAGATGGTAAATATATATATGATACAATAGTTGGAGTAGATTTAAATAGTAATATTATAATTAATGAAAATAATACTATTTATTATGATTTTTTAGATAAACTTGGGGTTTTTTCAAAAAAACAGAATGAACCAGATAAAGAAATAGAGCAAGATGAAAATAGTGACCAGAATAGTCAAAATATTAATGAAGAGAAAAAAAAAGATAATAGTACTTCGGAAGAATATATTGCTCCTAGTGTTAAATTATCCAATATGACTACACAAACTTATTCTGCATATTTTAACTTATTAATTAATGATTCACAAGATAGAATAAAAAAAACAGTTACTATCGAATTTATAAAAGATGGTAAAACATATTATAAAAAATCTTATAAGGATTCTAATAATTATGATGTTTTAGGATTATATCCAAATCAAGAGTATAGAGTTGTTGGTAGTTATGTTTATAATAATAAAAATAATAACTTAGTTAAAGTTGAGTTTTTTAATGAGATTATTAAGACTAAAAATATTGATAATAAAACTATTAAATTTGATTATCAGATTGAAAACAATTACTCAAATAAACTTAATATAAACAAATTACAATTAAATATTGATGACAAAGATTTATTAAGTGGTATATCTGCAATTGGAGTTAAAATAGATAATAGGGAAATATTATTGGATTCTAAAAGTACAAATGATATTAAAAACGGAAATAGTGTTAAACTCTCCACTGGAGAGGTGTTAAAATCAAATACAAAATATGACTTTGAATTTGTCGCTTATGATATTGCGCAAAATGAAATTCCAATTAGTAATGGTAAACAAAGTTATACCACATCAAAGAAAATTCCAACATTTAAGGTTAGTATCAATAAAAAATCATATAGTACAGCAGATATTAATGTCGAACTAATAAACAGAGATGATGTAAAACTTAATAATGTTAGATATGTATTAAAAGCTAATTCGAGTGGGGATGCAATGATAAATGATGTTAATTTAAGCGGGGATACATCAATCATTAAATTAACCAAATTAGATGAAGATAATATATACAATATACAAATAATTGGTGATTATGATTTAGCGGATGGTAATGGCATTGTAAAGAATGCTATTTTGAAAGATAATATTGAGTTTGTAACTGAATCATTAAAGAATCATCCTATCTATTATGAATTTATAGCAAATGATATAACATCTAATAGTGCAGATATAAAGTTACAATTGAACAACTATTATAAAAATGATTTAATCAATCAATTAATCTCAGATATAAAGATCAAATTGTCTGAGACAGAGGATTATATAGTTTTGACTCCCGATGAAGTGAATGAAATTAAATTAGGGAAACAAGTTAATATAAAGTTTGATAATTTGAAATCTAATAATGAATATAGATTAGAGATAGACACAAAATTAACTGAAGCTGATAAAAAATTAAATGTTAAATCAAAAATTAAGTCCGATTCTTTTACAACATTTAAGAAAAAACCTGAAGTATCGTTTACAAATTTATTTACTGCTAAACATTATATTAACATAGAATATATGGTAGATGATAAGGATGAAGCATTATATAATGGAAAAGCTTACTTAAAAGTTTATAAAATCGATAGTAATTCTTGCGTTGATGAGAATGATCTTGGATGTGAAATTGAATCAACAGTTTATAGTGAACTAATTAGTACAAAAAATGGGGAAAAAATCGGAAATATCGAAATTAACAAATTAGACCCTGGAATTTATAAGATAGAAGTAATCGCAAAAAAATTATCTGGCCTCATTGAAAATAATGGTTCTAATAAAACAATTGCTAGTATACAGTTTAAGACAAATGATGCTATTGATGGAAATATAAATCTAAATTATTTAATGAAAAAATCAGATGGAATTAATTTATTTGACATTAATGATTCTGAAAAAATAAAATATCTACTTACTGGTACAGATGCATCTGCTAACTATAAAATGAATTTAAAAAATAATACTATAGAAATGAATGTTACAAATGGTAAGGCCATATTTAAGTTGTATATGCCAGAGTATAATAACAAAATACTTAGAATGTCATATATACCAACGATTGAAACTGATTCACAAAATGCTCAAATAAAGATAATATGTACAGGGAATAAATGTACTGACAAAGCATTAGTTGCAAATAATACAAGAGAATATGTAGATGTTAAAGTATTAAATAATTATATTTCATTTGATATTAGTGTTCCAGATTCAACAAATGAAAATATTAAATTAATTTTAAAGGATTTAATGATATCGGAAACTGATTCTATTGATTATTCCCCTTATAAATCTAATAATAAATTTATTGGCAGTTTTAATATTATTGGTAATGAACTAGATTCCATTAGATATGTTACAAGGATACACGATTATAAGAATGATATAGATATAAGTGATAATATAATTGAATGTATAGGAGATGATTATTGTAATTATAATTATTTTGATTTTAAGAGAGCTTTACATTATAGTGTAGATTTGTATGTGATAGATGAAAATACATCTTTAGAGTATAAAATAGATGAATTATCATTTACAACTGAGAAGGAAATTAGGAGTATTAATAATATTAAAGAGTTTTTTGCAGTTCATACCAAAGGAAGTTATATTGTAAATGAGGATCTTGATGTATCTAGTGTTAGTAATTCAATTCCTCAGTTTTCGGGTAGTATAGATTTTAATGGGCATAAAATAATTACAGATATTTCAAAAAGAAATACTATATTTGGCCACCTAGGTAGTAGTGCTGTAATCAAAAACTTTGTATTAGATATTAAGTGTGCAAATAAAATACCTAATGGTGTGTATGTGTTAAACACATATAATGATGGAAAAATTGAAAATTTTATTGTCAATTATTTAGAAGAGAATTATATGTATGATGATACACCAAATAAAGTTGACACTTTTGTTACAGCATATAATAATGGAATAATTCAAAACTTTATTATTAATTTTAAAAAAACATTTACCGTTAATTATATTTTTTCAGCTCTTTCTTATTCAAATACTAATATAATTAGAAATGGATATTTGTATGGAAAAAATATAAAACTTGTACCATCTACAACATATAATTCTATATATACAGTTGGACTAGTTTCTATATATTCTTCAGGCGATATTTATAATATTTTTTCAACTGTTGGTATAGATAGTGATTATAATTTTGAAGGTACACAATATAATGTTAATACGATCGGTACACTTGTTGCTAGTAATCAAAAAAATGTCTCAAATGTTTATTTATATACAAGTGGAAAATTTAAGTTCAAAAACGATGTTGTAATTGGGGCTTATAATAACACATCAACAAAAGTAACAAATACATACTATATAGCTGAAAATAGTATTACAGATAATAGAGATAGAAAATCTGTTCGAACTTTTAAATCATCTTTATTATCGCCAGAATTTCATAAGAATACCTTGAATGATAAAAATGAAAAAATATTTAATATTACGAATAATGTAATAAATGGCTATTATCCACAGCTAAGACTTAGTAACTCAATGCCAAGACAGGATTTAATTGAACTCCCTACAGTGAATACAAATATTGGAGATATCGATTTTGTAAATATTAAAAACACAAATGCTTGTTATGATAAATATGATTATTATAGTGACAATCCTAGGTATATACATGAATGCAACTTATTAAAGGATAGTAATTATCTTAAAAGTTTAAATAGTAATTATACTGATGAGGAGATTAATTCCATTGTAAGTAAAGTTGAAAATAACAATTATGAATATATTGTTGAAGTAAATTTTGACAATAAAGAGCTAAAACCCATTAACAGTATTTCTATTGATAAAATTAATAAAATAGATATATTATCGCAGTATAATGATGTTGAAACAGGATACGTTGTTGCTATATTAGGATTAAAAGATATACAGCAATATAAATCGCTTTATACACTAACAAGTATTAATGGTGTAGATATAAGTAATAGGTATATTGAGCTTGAATTATATAAGTTAATTGCTACAAGTAAAAATAATGAAGAAAATATTAATTCATTTATTAATGCAATTCAAAATCCTGGAAGCTATGTTCTTATGAATGATATAGATTTTAAGAATTCTAAATATAACTCAGTGATAGTTAATAATGCAAATATTGATGCAAATAACCATAAATTTACAAATTTAGAAAATGGAACATTGTTTAAAGAATTAAACTTTTCTACATTAAAAAATTTAAATATTGATAATTATAATTATAAGTTTGATATCGGAAATAATTATGGTGGTTTTATAGGTCAAGCAAATTATTCTACAATTGACAATGTTCATATTAATAATGGTAAGTTTCAAATTGATAATTCGTTTGGAACAATAGTTTATTCTACAATGCAAACTTATATTAAGAACTCTTCTGTTAAAAATTCAGATATTATTTCTAAAGAAAACAATAACTCATATAGATATGTTGGAGGAATATCAGGATATAATCAATATTCTAGGATTACTAATTGCTTTGTTTCTAATCTAAATATTGATGTGGAGACAAATACAAATTTTATTGGCGGAATAACTGCATATACTTCTGATTCAAGAACATTAGTTTCTAATACATATAGTGATGGAGTAATTAAGTCGTATGGAAATATGATAGGGGGGATTGTCGGAAATAATAGCGGTACTATAAATAATTCGTATTCAAAAATGACGCTTTTTACTAGTGGGAACAAAATTGGAGGAATTGCTGGTGAATCATCATCATTCTATGTAAGTAATAATTTATTTTTAGGAAATATAATAAATACTAGTGAAAACGATGATGTAAGGGCAATTGTTGGAAATTTGGATATAAGCTCAAGTAATTATTTATATGATAAATCTAGAATAGACAGTAATTATAGTTGGACTGGAGAGTTGATAATTGATTCTGAAACTTTAAAATCATTATTGTTCTACACTAAATTAATAAATTATAGCGATTCATATAAAATTGATGATTCTATATCAAATGAAATTTTACCTAAATTATTCTTTGATTCAAGAAATGATTATTTAGTTCCTAATCAAGATGATTTGTATGTAAATAATAATGCCTCATCAAGTATTAATTTCTCTTTGAAAAATTTTGAATATCGTGAAGATGAGAATGAATTTAGCGTTATATTAAGCGTGGATAATTATTTAGATTTTGATAGTTTAGATTTTAAAGACATTGATGTTATATCTGATGGATTAAAATACAAATCTAATTCTTATAAAGATGGAATTTTAGAAATAGTATTTACTCCAAAACTATATTTAGATTATTATATGATTAGTTCGATAAATAGAATTAATATTAATGGTAATGAAATAGATTCTAATAAAGTTGATATAAGTATTGATAAAAAAATTTATAAAAGAATATCATCTGTAAATGATTGGATGAATATTGATGGAGTGGCACAAAATTACATTTTAACGGATGATTTAGATTTTTCAGATTACGCTAATAATTCAAAAATAGTTAATAAGAACATTAATAGATTAGAATGTGAAAAAGAAGATTATTGTATGATTCAAAATATAGAAAGTAATATAAACCATTCATTGATAAATCATTTATTAATTTCTGTTTCAAAAGTTTATTTTAAAAATATTAGGTTAAATTCCGCTTTAACTGATAATTATGGAATCATTAATACTTTGTACGGTTCCATTAATAATGTAGTATTTGATGAAATAAATATAACTGGTTTTGAAGGTGTTGGAATAATTGCGAATGATTATTCATATAATATATCTAATATTAATATGAATAATATTGAAATTACAGGTGCATCAAATATTGGTGGTTTATCTGGAATTTCTTATAACAAGGAAATGAAAAATATAAATGCTAAGAGTATAAACATAAATGTTAAGAGAGACAATGATAAAGAAAATAGTAATATTGGTGGCTTAATTGGAGATAACTATGTTTTTGGTGCTGATTCAAAGGCTTATCAATCTAATGTTAATTTATCTTGTTTAAATATTAGGTACTCTGATAATAATAGTTATAACAATAGTACTATAAAGAATGTTGGAGGATTAATAGGTCAGGGAAGAGTTATTACTAACGCAACAATAGATGGATGTGATGATGGGACTCCTTCAATAATTAATCTTCCAAATGCTAATAATATTGGTGGTTATGCAGGCTTTCTTCCTGAAAACGCATTAGGATATAGTGGTATTGGGGGTGGAGAAGAATCTGCAATTAAAGAAAAATATACATCATTTAACATTTCAAATACTTTTATAAATGGTGGAGATTCTGTAGGTGGTTATGTTGGTTCTATGGATATAGGTACATATATAATTACTAATGTTAAAGTTTCAAATAATACAATAGTAAGTGGTAAAAATAGTGTTGGAGGTATAATTGGTAGCTGTAAAGATGTAGTCTTTAATAATATATTTGTTGATGGGATAACTGTTAACGCATCAGCTGATAATGCTGGAGGAATTGTTGGTAAAGGTTATACATATAATACGGATGTTGCTGTTAAAGATAGCACTGTCATCGCAAATAATAATGCTGGAGGAATTACCGGATATTTATATGTTTTATCATTTGGACATCCTCAGTCTAGAATAATAGTAGAAAATACGAATATTACAGCAAGGAGAAATAATGCTGGAGGTTTAGCGGGGGCATTTTATTCTCCACAATCTTCTGGTATAAATGCATTGACCAATGCGTCAATTACAAACACAAAAAATTGTAGGATTAAAAGTTATACCAATTCTGGTGGAGCCGTAGGATATTATAATAATATTAATGCAAATGGGGCTTATAATTATTTAGAACTATATGGCATTCACATATTAAATTACGATATAGAATCTACAAGCGGCTATGCTGGAGGTTTGTTAGGTGCTTATGCAAATGATACTAATACAATATTAAATCATACAATATATAATAAAAATTATACAAATATTATATATGCTAATATCTATTCACCTATTCATTCCGAAAATCTGTATCCTGCTTTAAAAGATTATAATAGTGATAGCGGCAATTATGTAAATAATTATGTTTATAAGTACAATAAAATAGTAAATGGCGATGAAACATATAAAGTAAATGATAAAAATATTGATAATAGTGATATTGAAATTAACAAGTCAACAGGAAATTATTTGTTTACTTATGCTGATGTAAATATGTTTAAAGATGAAACCATTTATGATAAAGCATTTTTTGATATAAGTAATATTAATACTCATTTTCCAAAAATTATTTTTAGTTCATCCGGAAATGTATCGTTAAATAACTTTAGTCAGATTCCATATCCTGATCAAAGTAGTTTAACATCATTAAATTCTTCAATGTCTAATAATAGTAGTGCGCTAAATATTACATATACTGCCAGCAATTACAATCAAACATTAGATATACCAGATATATATGTATATCCAAGTGATGTAGATAAAATAAATATTGATTTTTCTGGTTACAATCAAGACCTAAAATTTAAAATTAATGATGGCGATTACAAGGTCATTGATAAGAAGACTTATACGTTATATTATAATTATTTAGAGAATTTTACTATTACTATTACTGATGGATTTAATAATTATAAATATGATTATAAAAAAGAAGATTTAATAAATGATGTATTTACTTTAGATAAAAATTATTACATTCTTAAAGAGAATAATCTTATAACAAATGATAATCTTATTGGAAATTATATTCATATATTTAACGGGAAGTTGTTAACAAATGATAGTAAGGTAGTAGATTTATCTGATAAATCTGAATATACAATTCCATATAGCAATTTTGAAGAAACAACTCAAAAACCATTATATGAAATTAGGTATCAAGATGATATAATAGAAACATACTACTCATATAGTGATATAAGTGGTACTATAAAAAATAATATAGAATTCTTATCAAAGAGTAATGAAATATATATGATATCTGCGTTTGGTATTGATACAAATATAAAAAGTAAAAACTTTATAATTGATTCTTATAATGGAAGCAAGTATGAAGTTGTATTAAAGAATGGAAAATTATATAATTTATATGATAATTTATTATTCCCTGATGGATTTATTAATGAAGGAATAAAATCTATTTCTAATAATATTGATGGAAATTCTGATTTAATTGCTGTTTTATATGACAATGGAAACTATATGTGTTTTAACTATAAAACAAAAGAAATAATTACATCAAATAAAAATAGTTATGAACCTATTACGAATTATTTGGGAAGAAACCTAAAAAGGTCAATTACGTATAAAGCAAATGCGTTAAATAATGTTCCAAATGAAAATATTGAGTCATATAATGAAAGTAATAAGTTGGTTGATAAGTTAAATGAAAATCCTATTGTTAATGTAGTTGAGAACAATTCAGATAATATCAAAGATATTAATATTGATAACAACAAAAATAATGATAGCACCAATGATAAAACCAATGTTACAAATAGTAATAAAAATGATATTCATAAATCTGAAAATAAATCGAAAGTAACTCAAGATTATAATGTAAATAATACCGATAAATATAATTATACTGTTTACTATAATCAAGAAACAAATGATTATGAGGTTTATGAATTAAATTCATTTATATCTAATGAAAACACAGTAAGTTTAAATGATACTTCAACTAATGAAACTTCAGTTAATGAAGTAATAAATTCCGATAATACATTAAAGAAATATTATTACAGTAATAAGAAGAATAAAAATAGTAAGACATGGAGATATATTTTTGAATTAATATTCATTTCTATTATTACTTTGATATTTGTTTTATACTTATATCTACGTAACAAAAAGTTAAAGTATAATTCTCATTAATTAGTTAGGGGCGATACAATATGTATTGTCTTTTTCCAATTTTGCAATTTCATAAAAATATGATAAAATATTTCTCGTTGGGGGAATAAAAATGTATAGTTCTTTTGTAAAATGTTTGAATTCAATTGTTAAATTAGATGAGAAAAGTTATGAAAATATTAAAAATCAATTTGGAAAAAATACTGATTTGTATTTTGAGGAGTATATTTTATCAATAGATGAAACCGATTATGATAGTTATGATAAAGTTGATTATTATATTCGAGTAAAAAGTGATAATGATAATGATAAGGATATGGATATTTCAAATGATATGGATCCTAATTTTGTTATATATTATAACCAAATAAGAAAATATCCTATACTTGACCAAAGGGAAGAAAAAGAAATAATTAGGAAAATAAGAGATTTAGAACTAGAGTTTAGAAAAAATAATATTAATGATAGTTACTTAGATGCAATTATGCTTAAGTATGGTTTTACTAAAGATTTGAAACATGATTTAGAATCGAGAAAGATACAGTTAAGGTATTTATGTAAAAATATAAATAATATAGATAATAATGATATGCATATCTTTCAAATGTATGTTGATTATATAGATGCTAAGGAGTATTTTTATAATTGTAACTTAAGATTGGTTGTCTTTTTTGCCAAATTAATAGCTTATAATACAAACGTTTTATTAGACTCTATTCAGAATGGTAATATTGGACTTATGAAGGCAATTGATAATTATGATTTAGATAAAGGAACAAAGTTTTCGTCGTACGCTTCGTGTTGGATAAAAAATTATATTGCTAGGAATAATAAGTATAATAATTCAGGTTTGAAAACTCCATATCATATCATAGAAACTATGGACGCTTATAAACGATTTATAAACGAATACTATGTTTTAAATGGTGTAATGCCATCATATGGTAAGAGGTTTGATTTTTTCTATGATGAGATGAAGAAGAAAGGTATTTACCAAAAGGAGACTGAAGACCAAAAGAAAAAAATAATATGTCAATATATGGAAGAGATAGAGATGGCTATTTATACGGAAAACGTTACTTCTTTAAATGTTTCTACGTCTTCAGTTGATGATGATAGAGTTGAGTTAATTGATTTAGTAGAAGATGAAAGTGTTGATATAGAAGAAAGTTTAAATAAGAGCGTAATAGATGAAAACTTAAGATTGGTTTTTAATGAATTATCTAATCGAAAAATTTGTGTATTGTTACTTAGAAATGGAATTAAAATAAGTAAATACTTATCATTAGCCGAAACTAAAGAAGTTTTTAGTAAATTATCATATGAAGAAATATTTAGATTGTGGAATGGGAAATACTATTTTACGCTTAATGAGATAGCTTTATTATTCTCGGTTACTTCTGAGAGAGTTAGACAATTGGAATCAAATGGGATAAAAAAAATAAGAAAGTATCAAAAAAGATTTATTAGTTACTTAAAGTAATTAATAGATTTTTTTCTTTTTTTAGAGTATAATAAATGTGTAGTGAGAAGTAAGGAGTAATTTATGAAGAAAAAAAAGGGAAAGCATGCAGTAAAAAATAAAAAGAAATTTAATGTTTTATTTATAATTATACCTGTAATAATAATTGTACTTATAAGTTGTCTTTTGATAACTTTTAACAAAAGATTAAGTGATTTAAAGAAGTATTCTAAAACATTTATATCTAATAATAAATATCAAAAGGATTTAGGTAAGAAAAAAAGTAGTACGAAATATAACTTAAGTAAGTCTTATTATATTACTTATCCAAAGTTTTCTAATGAGAATTTAGATAATATTATTAGTGAAGAAAATTCAACAATTATAAACAATATTAAAGACAATTCTATTAAAGATAGAATATCTGAATTGTTTATAAATAGTCATAGATATAGTATTACTGATTATGAAGTATACAATGGAATTGATGGAGTAATTAGTGTTGCTTTTATTGAAACAAAGTTTAAGAATAAAAAAGATATTGATTATAAAAAGGTATATACTGTTAATTTAGACTCAAGAGAAAAAGAAGTATTAAATGATACATATATATTTATTGGAGACTATAAAACTAAGTTTACTGAATATATCGATAATTATTTAAATAGTAATGATGAATTAAAAGGAAAATTAACTAAGAATTTCAAAAAAATAATAAGTAAAGATAATAGTTATAAATATGTTGTTTCTAAAGATGGGATAGTTGTTTATTTTGATAGTAATCAAATAATTAAAAGTAATGATATTATTAAGATAACTATTCCTTATAAAGAGATTAGTAGTTATCTTAATATTGATACAGAAATTATTTATAAAAGTATTAAAGATATTAAAGAAACAAAAGAAGAGTTTAAAGATAATAAGAAAACTATGTATTTAAAAAGAACATCCAATATATATTCTAAATTTAGTAAGAATAGTAAAATACTTGATACTATTGATAAGGGAAGTAAAGTTGAAGTATTAAAAAGTAGTGATAATTATTCTATTATTAAGCATAAAGAAAAAAACGGTTATATATTAAATAAATATTTAAGTGAGGAAATAGTTTCAGATTTAGGATATACTGATGTAAGTGAGACAGTCTATGCAAGTGAAGAGATTACTATTAGAAAGAAAAGTGATGATACATCAGATGAACTTGTAAAGCTTGCACTTGGAGATTCTATTACTAGAATAGGGACTAATGATGAAGGTTGGAGCGAAGTTGTTTACAATAATGAAAAAGGATTTGTAAAATCTAATTACTTATCACTTGTTAAGCCTAGTAAAAATGTAGCTATTAGAATAGATAAGAATAGGAACGTTAATGCTCATGGTGGCATGGTAGCTATAACTTTTGATGATGGCCCTAATCCCTCTTCAACTGGTAGAATTCTTGATACATTAGAAAAATATCATGTTGTTGCGACTTTCTTTGATTTAGGAAAACTTGCTCAAGCATATCCTAGTGTTGTTAAAAGGGAAGAAGCAATTGGTTGCGAAGTTGCATCTCATTCATTTGATCATCCTAATTTAAATAATTTGAGTGCCGAAAGTGTTCAATCACAGATAAATAGTAGTAAAGAAGTATTTATGAGCGTATTAGGACATGATGTATCATTGTTTAGACCACCATATGGCAATGCCAATGCAATTGTTAAAGCTAATGTTCCATATCCTCTAATAAATTGGAATGTGGATACATTAGATTGGAAATCTAAAAATAAGGATGCGATATTAAACGAGGTTAGAGTAGTTGGAAACTTAGATGGTAAAATAATATTAATGCATTCAATTCATGAGACTACTGCAGATGCTGTAGAAGCACTTGTTCCTGAATTATTACAGCAAGGCTATCAACTTGTTACAGTAAGTGAATTAGCATACTATAAAGGCGTTTCGCTAAATGCTGGACAAATGTATTATGGATTTTAATTAGTAAAATAGAGGTGAGATTGAAAGGAAGGTGAGAGCATGGGATATATAAATGTAATATTAACTGCTATATTTGTATTTCCAGTTCTTGCCTTTTTTATTACACTCCCATATATAATTTATAACTATAATAAATTTGGTTCAATTCTATTTATAAGAACTCTATTGATATACTTATTCATCTTATATTTACTTTCAGCATATTTTCTAATAATTATGCCACTACCATCTATATCATATGTTGCAAGACTTACAACAAAAGTACAATTAGTACCATTTGATTTATTATCAAATATTATAAGAACGGTACATTTTAATTATAAAGATATATCAACATATGTTAATCTATTTAAAAATCCCTTTGTTTATCAGACGATATATAATTTTTTATTAACTGTACCATTTGGGATTTTTCTAAGATATTACTTTAAATATAGTTTTATAAAAACGCTATTACTTACATTTTTACTTAGTTTGTTTTTTGAAATTACACAACTTACTGGATTATATTTTATATATCCAAATGCCTATAGATTATTTGATGTAGATGATTTAATTGTAAATACTTTAGGGGGAGTATTTGGTTTTCTAGTTACTCCTTTAGTTACTATGATGTTACCAACAAAAGAGGAACTAGATTTAAAAGCATATAAAAAAGGTACTAAGGTTAGTTCTACTAAAAGAATTATTACATTTATAATTGATATAGTTATTATCATTCTATTTTTAGGGTTAGAATTGTTGATTGATTATATATATCGTGTACATAACAATTATATATTATATTTGGGTATATCAATATTGTTGTTTTATAATTTTATACCTTTAATAACTAATGGAAAAACGATTGGATATAAGATAACTAATATTGTTATATCTAATGAAGATAATGGAGTATGTAAAAGATATCAAGTATTATTTAGAAATCTAATATTTACATGTATATATATGCCTATGTTATATTATTTATACTTATTATTTAGATTTATTAATAAAATAGCTAATTACCGATATAGTTTACTAATAATTATAGGTTATATATCTATTGTTATGATATTATCTATATTTACATTAATTAGAAATTTTATACTACATAAAAGATTTTTATATGAAATAATAACTAAAACAAAATTATCTAGTACAATAGAAGTACCAGAGAGAAGTTCAGGAAGTAGGAGTGCTGAAAGTGAGTAGGAAAGATTTAAAGAAAAGTGGATTAAAAGTATTAAAAAAACACTATATTATATTTATATTATTGTGTTTAATTGCTGCTTTTTTAGGTAGTGAGTTTTCTAATTCAATATCTATTACAAAATTAGAAAAGCAGATATTACCGAAAGATAGTCAGGTGGTAAATAAGGTAAAGACTGATATTCAAAATAAAGCAGTTGATACAGTAGAAAAAAATACAGGAATTAATGTAAATAAAGATACAAAGAGTGTAAAAAAAGAGAAAAAGAAATATTCTAATAAAATACTAGCTACTAAAAGAGGAGTTTTTGCAACTATTGTTAATACTGTAGATAGTGGTAGTTTATATTTAACAATAGTAATGGCTGCTAAATCAATGATTGGTACATCACAGGTATCAGTAATAATATCAATAATTATTAGTTTAATTATATTTGCTATTTACTGGTTTTTTATTGTTAATATATATAAAGTTTTAATGCGAAGATTATTCCTAGAAGGTAGAGTTTATGAAAAAATAGCTATTAAAGATTTATTATTTTTACTTAGAGTAAAAAAATGGTTTAAAGCAACTAGAACAATGGCTAGAGTAGTTCTTTATGAGTTCTTATGGGGATTTACAATTGTAGGTGGTATTATAAAAAGATATGCTTACTTTTTAGTACCATATATTGTTGCGGAAAATCCTGATATTAATGGTAAAGACGCAATTAAGTTATCAAGCGAGATGATGTATGGACATAAGATGGAATGCTTTATCATAGATATGTCTTTTATAGGTTGGGAATTACTTGGTATGTTTACTTTTGGACTTTCAAATTTATTTTTTACAGATGCATATAAGGTTGCGGTATTCTCAGAATATTATGTAAGAATTAGAAAAGAAGCAATAGATAAAAATATAAATAATACAGAATTATTATGTGATAAATATTTATATGAAAAAGCTGATAATAAATTGCTTGAAGAAACATATTATAAATCACTAGATAGTATTACATATACTAAATATAAACCTAAAAATATAAAAGAGAGAATTGAAGATATATTTGGCATTAATTTATCTAGTAAAGAAAAAGAAGAAGAATATGAAAAAAATAGAATTAATGAATTATTAGTAAAAAGTATTGATAATGAGGTTAAATCTAAATCATATCCAACTAAGTTATATATAATTAAAGGAAAAGAAAAAAGACATAGATTTGAAGTAGTAAACTATTTAAGGCATTATAATATTCCTTCATTAATACTAATATTCTTTATTTTTGCTATTGTTGGTTGGATGTGGGAAGTTGCGTTACACTTATTAAATGATGGTGTATTTGTTAATCGTGGAATAATGCATGGACCATGGCTTCCAATATATGGAACTGGTGGAGTATTAGTACTTATTATTCTAAATAAGTTTAGAGATAAACCTTTACTTGAATTTATAAGTATTATAATAGTGTGTGGTATAGTTGAATACTTTACATCTTATTATTTAGAAATTGCTCATAATGGTGAAAAATGGTGGGATTATTCAGGATACTTCTTAAACTTAAATGGAAGAATATGTGCCGAGGGATTACTTGTGTTTGGATTAGGTGGTATGGCAGCAGTATACGCAATAGCTCCTGCTCTTGACAATATAATTAAAAATCTTAATACAAAACTAGTAATAACGATATCAATTATATTAGTTACTGCATTTACAATAGATAACATATATTCATCAAAGCATCCAAACATGGGTGATGGAATTACACATTATAAATCTAATTATATAGAATATAAGAATGTAGTTTAAATTATGAAAAGTTTATACATAGTGTATAAATTTTTTACGTTATGTGATAAAATGTTAGTAAGGTATGGAGGATGGTGATTATGAAGAAGAAAAAGACTAAATGGAAAGTTCCTAATTTGGTGTTTTTTATCTTTTTAATTGGGATACTTATTTTGTATGGCCAATATGTATATTTATCTTTATCTAAAAGTATATATGGAATTAATATGAATAAGTTTGCATCTAATCGTAATACTGTTACTAAAGAGAAAATTGCAGAACGTGGTAAAATATTTGATGTTAATGGAGATACTCTTGCTCTTAATGTAACTTCATATACATTAATTGCTTATCTTGATGAGAAAAGAGTGGGTAGTGATGGAACTCCAAAACATGTAGTTGATAAAGAAGATACGGCAAAGAAACTTGCTAGTGTTCTTGATGCAGATGAATCGTATATATTAGAAAGGCTAAATAAAAAACAATATCAAGTACAATTTGGTAATTATGGTAGAAATATTACAGAACTTAAGAAAAAAGAGATTGAATCTTTAAATTTAAGTGGTATTGATTTTGAAAAAACTGCCAATAGGTATTATCCATCAGGAAATTTTGCATCTTATACAATTGGTTATGCAAAAACCGGTGATGATGGAATTATTAAGGGAATGCTTGGGGTTGAGGCAAATTTCAACGATGAACTAACTGGAATTAATGGATATGATAGGTACGAACAGGATAAGTTTGGTTATAAGATCCCTAATACACCTGAGGAAAATGTTGATGCTATAGATGGGGATGATATATACCTTACAATAGATTCTAGTATTCAAAGATTTGTTGAAAGTGCGATATATAAAGTTGACTCAGAGTATGAACCTGAGTGGACTATAATTGAAGTAATGGATGCAAAAACTGGAGAAATACTTGGTAGTAGTTCATCAACATCTTTTGATCCAAACAATATTCCAAGTGATATGTCTTATGAAAATCCTCTAGTATCATATACTTTTGAACCAGGTAGTACTATGAAGATATTTACATATATGTGTGCGATGGAAAAAGGAGTATATAATGGCTCTGAGACTTATTCATCAGGTAGTTATAAAGTAGATGAAGATAATAAAATTAATGACTGGAATAAAAGTGGTTGGGGAGATATTACTTATGATATTGGATTTGAGTATTCAAGTAATACTGCAATTGCTAATTTGATTACTAAGTACTTATCTCGTGATGAGTTAAAAGAGTGTTTTACTAAATATGGTTTTGGTGATATAACTGGTATTGAATTATCTGGTGAAGCAAAAGGAAAACTTAATTTTAAATATCCAATAGAGGTTCTTGCTGCCGGATATGGTCAAGGAATACTTACTACTCCTATTCAGCACCTACAAGCATTATCAATAATTGCTAATGATGGTATAATGGTAACACCACATATTGTAACTAAGATAGATAGTAAAAAGAATAAAAAAGTAACTACTACTAAAGTAAAAAAGAGTGATAGAATAGTAAGTCATGATACTGTTGTTAAAATTAAGGATTTAATGGAGAAAGTAGTTAGCGATGATTGGGCAACAGGACATAAATATTATATAGAAAACTTTGGTATTATTGGTAAAACTGGTACTGCACAAATATATGAAAATGGAAGATATTTAACAGGTACTACTGATTATATATCATCAATATCTATGATGTATCCTAAGGATAATCCTAGAATAATAATATATGCAGCAACTAAGAAACCATCACATAACCAGAATTATGCTTTATCAGAATCTATACAAGAGTTAACAAAAAATATAGCTAAGTATTATAATATGTTTAACGAAGGAGAGAATTCTAAAAATAGCGTTAATAAAATGGATAATTATTTAAGTAAAAATATTTCTGATGTAGTAAGTGAATTAAGTAATAAAGGGGTTAGTCCTATTGTAATTGGTGATGGAGATAAAATAATTAATCAGTATCCTAAAAAAGGAGTAACACTTGTTAATAATTATAAAGTATTCTTAGTAACGAATGGAGATAATACTACTATGCCAAATTTAACAAGTTGGTCTAGAAACGATGTAGATAGATTCTGCAACTTAGTTAATATAGAATGTAAGTTTAATGGTAGCGGTTATGTAGTGTCTCAAAGTATTTCAGAAGGGACAGCCGTATCAGGAGTACTAGAAGTAAATCTAGAAAATAGAGGTTAGGGAGTGATTATATGGCTAAAGAAAAAGTATATGTATTTGGGCATCAGAAACCAGATACTGATAGTGTAACTAGTGCGATTAGTGTAGCATACTTAAAAAGAATGTTGGGGATGAATGCTGAGGCACGTATTCTTGGAGAAATAAATAAAGAAACAAAATTTGTACTTAAATATTTTAAAGTAAAAACTCCAGCTTATTTAGATAGTGTTAAATTACAGATTAAAGATGTTGATTATAACAAAGGCTATCAAGTATTAGAAACTAGTACAATACTTGATACTTATAATTATTTTAATGAATTAGGTATAACTGGTGCACCTATAATAAGTTCTAATAAGAAGATTAAAGGAGTTGTTACGTCTAAAGACATTGTAAGTAAAATTATTGAAGATGATAGAGAGTATGTTAATACATCATATGATAATTTATTAAAATCTGTAGAAGGGTCACAAATCTTAAGATTTTCAGATGAAATAACAGGTAAAATTATAGTTGCCACCGTTAAAAGTGAAACATTACTTAGTGAGAATAGATTTGATAGTGACACAATACTTATTGTTGGTGAGAGAAAAAATGTAATTAATTATGCGATAGAAAGTAATGTTAAAACTATAATTGTTGTAGGTGGTAATGATATTAGTTTAGAACAATTAAAAATAGCAGAAGATAAAAAAATTAATATCATTAAGACTAATTTAGAATCATTTAAAACTGCTAGAAGAGTTATGTATAGCGAGTATATAAAAAATATAATGAATGATAATAAATTCTATAAATTTAATCAAAACTATAACTTTTATGATTTCTTAAAAGAAGCAAGAAAATTAGGACATAATAATTATCCTGTAGTTGGTAGACGTGATGAATGTTTAGGCCTTATTCGAGTAACTGATAAAAATATCAAGCATAATAAGAAAGTAATATTAGTTGATCATAACGAATCTACCCAAAGTGTAGATGGACTTGATGAAGCAACAATTATTGAGGTTGTAGATCATCATAAAATAGGTGATTTATCTACAAGTGATCCTATTAATTTTAGAAATATGGCAGTAGGTAGTACTAATACAATAGTGTTTCAAATGTTTAGAGAAAGGCATATAGATATTCCATATGAAATTGCAGGAATGATGATATCAGGAATTCTTTCTGATACATTGTGTCTTACTAGTAGTACAACAACAGATTTGGATAAAATAACAGTAAGTCTTCTTGCAAATGAAATGCATTTAGATTACGAGTCATATTATAAAGAAATGCTTAAGGCAGGAACAAGTATAGAAGGTCTAACTAAAAAAGAAGTATTAACTCAGGATTATAAGAATTTCCAAGTAGAGGATAAAAAGTATGCAATTGGACAAACTATTACCCTTGATATAGATAATATTATGAAAGATAAAGATGAATATATTTCACTTATGGAAGAGAAGAAAAAAGATCATGAGTTAGAATTAATATTATTTATTATAACTGATGTTTTAAAAAATGGTTCTTATATCCTTTATACATCAGGATGTGAAGAAATGTTAAGTGAATCTTTTAATATCAATGATGTATATGAAGGAGTATTTATCCCAGGTATGACATCAAGAAAAAAACAAGTAGTACCGTATATAAATGAATATATAAAGTAAAATGTTATTTTTGTAACATCTTTCTTTTTTTCTGCTATAATATAAGGCGATTGGAGGATTTATGGATAAAAATTGTGGAAGTTGTACTTATTTAGATTTAAATTATGGTGGAGATTATAATGGAAAGTATTATTGTAATAAAAAGTGGGAACGACATTTAGCTACTGATACAGCATGTTCCAATTATACAAAAGCATATTCAAGAAGTTCTTCTTCTTATGATAATGCAATTGATTTCAGTAAATCAAAGCAGCAAAGTAATTGTTATATAACAACTATTCTATGCGATATATTAAAACTTAGTGATACTAACTATTATATCAGTACTTTAAGAAATTTTAGAGATAATTACTTAAGATATAAAATGGAATATAAACACTTACTTGTAGAATATGATATAGTAGGACCTATTATATGTGAGAATTTAATTATGGATAAACAAAAAAGACTAATTGCATCAAAATTATTCTATAATTACATTAGTCCAGTTGTTAGTTTAATTGAAGATAAAATGTTTATGGATGCAATTGTTAGATATTCTATGATGGTAAATAAGTTAAAAGATGTATATAGTATTAATGCTAATATCACAAATAAGGATATAGAAGATTGCGATATCAATTTAGCAGGGCATGGTCAATATCAAAAAAAATATAAATATTAGTTTTAAGTATCTTGACTATCAATTACGAAAATTGTAAAATTATAATAGAGAGGAGGTAAGTGTGATGTTTTGTGGTGAATGTGGTACAAAAAACAAAAAAGGCGATGCTTTTTGTAAAGAGTGTGGTTCAAAGTTAGAAAGTGTTGAGGTTACTACTAATAAAGTTACAAAAGAGGTTAATAATGTTCCTAAAAAGCCTATGGCTAAATCTACTAAAATTATTATTGGTGTTGTTGCGGTAATAATAGCTGCTATAGTTGCTTTATTTATTGTTTTAGGTAATATTACTAATCCAAAGAATGTTGCTAAAGAGTATATTCAAGCAGTAGTTAATAAAGATGGTAATAAACTTTATAATTATTTAAATATTGAAGGAGATTCCACTTTTGTTTCAAAGAGTGTATTTGATAATTATATAAAAGAAAAAATAAAAGATGATGCTGTTACTAATTACAAAATTACTGATGTTGAATATTCTACAGGCAAATTACAAGCAACTGTAAGATTTACTTATACAACTAAAAATAGTAGTAGTGAGAAAACTGGTAAAGTTACTTTAACTAAAGATAAGAGTAAAAAGTATCTATTCTTTGATAATTGGAAGATTAATGATTCTATTGATACTGCTGTTGTAAAAGACTATACTTTAAAAGTTACTAAAGGCTCTATTTTAACATATGGTGGTATTAAAATTGATAAGAAATACTTAGATTCTTCAAAATCTTCAACTGAGTATGATGTATATGTGTTACCTCAAGTATTTGGATATGAAACTGTAATTAAAGCAGTACTTCCAACTGGTTTAGAGATTGAAGAAAAAGTTACTCCATCAACATATTATAGTACTCACACAGTATCATTTGATGAAGATACGTTAACTGATGCAGCAAAGAATAAGATAATTGAAGTTGCTAAAAAAGATTTAAATACTATTTATACATCTGCAATTGCTAAGAAAAGTTTCGCAGACATTAAGAGTAATTTTGATGTTAAAGGTATCGATTTAACTAAGCTTGAGCAAAGTTATAATAGTTTTGTTACTAAGTTAGGTAGTGAGTCAAATGTTTTAACTAGTTTTACTGTAACTAATGCTTCTATTTATGATATTGACCTAGATTCAAATGGATATTTAGAAGTTGAGTTTAAAGTAAATTATGACTATGCTATTAAATACACAGATTATAGTAACAATGAAAAAACTCATTCAGATTCAGACTATGATTATATGACTGTTACATTGACTTATAAAAATGGTTCATATTATTTAGTAAATATTAATGAGTTAGAAACATATTTTTCAAGATATTAGAAGGAGGGAATAAAATATGGCAAAATTTTGTACAAGATGTGGAAAAAAGTTAGAAGAAGGTCAAGTATGTGATTGTTCAAGTAATGTATCTGCACCAACACAAGCTTCTGCTTCAACAAACGTAGATATTAATCAAGGATTTAATGATTACATAAATGTAATTAAAGGAATATTTACAAAACCTAGTGATACTATTAAAGAGTATGCAAGATCTGATAAATTCTTACTTGGAATAGTTGCAATGGTAATTAACTGTTTAATTAGTGGATTATTCTTCTATTTCTTTGTTGATAAAGCATTTGGCAGTGTAATGGGAATGTTCATGGGAGGATATGGTTCTCTTATGTCTAGTGCTGGAATGTCACTTCCGTTCGGTAGAATATTCTTCATGGGATTATTATGCATGGTATTCTGGTTCGCAATCTGTGCACTTGTAATCTTTGTTGTTGCAAATCCAATTTTAAAAGATAAAATGGATATTAAAAAGACATTTGCTTTAGTTGGTGTATGTTCAATATTTACAACAGTAACTACTGTAGCTGCTTTAATATTTACATTCATTTCAGTTAAATTTGCAATTGCAATTATATTACTAGGAGCATTATTCTATTTAACACATCTATATCAAGGACTTAACGATATAACAAATATTAATAAAAATAAACTAGTTTATGTATTTGTTCCAGCTGTTGGACTTGCTACATTCTTAATGATAGAAATTGTTCCAAGACTATTTAGTTAATCAAAAGGTATTAAAAAATACCTTTTTTTGTGGTTAAAGTGAAAAAAACTATTGAACTTAATAATTTTTTGTGCTAAAATTAATTTGTTCGTTGATTTGGCGATGTAGCTCAGTTGGCTAGAGCACATGGTTCATACCCATGGTGTCGGGGGTTCAACTCCCTCCGTCGCTACCAATAAGGAAATACTTGAACTCTTTAATTAGAGTTCTTTTTTGTATTTATGTAGAAAATTTAGTTATGTAGAAAACTAGAAAAAAAGCCTGAAAATATAAGACTTTATCGTTAAATTTTTCTACATAATTTTTTATTTCATATTATATTTTAGCCAATTATCTAAATTATCTTTTTTATTATCACTATATTTATTTTTAGTATTAATTGCTTCAGAGTTTTTAAGAATTTCTTCTCGTTGCTTTTTAGAGTCAGGTGTTGCATATATTTCGGCCGAAGAAATTGTACTATGTACTAGAAAGTCTTTAACATATAAAAGAGGCGTGCCATTATTATAAAGATGTGTTGCTTTAGTATGACGAAATGAATGTGGGAAATAATCACCTTTAAAATAATTTGGGTACTTTATTCTTAAATCATTAACTAAGGCAGTTATTATTTTGTTGATACTATTACGATAATATTTTGATTTATGTGTAGAATAGAATAAATAATCATCATAGTTTATATAGACTTCTTTTAAATATTTATTTATGAGTTTAACTAATTCTTGACTTATAGGAACAATTCTTGTTTTATTACCTTTACCATATAAGGTTATATTTGCGTTATCTGATAAGTTTAAATCATTTAGCTTAATATTAATAAATTCTGATACTCTTGCACCAGTTTCATATAGAACACAAATCATAGTTAATTTTTTTAAGTCTTTATTATTATTTAGATATTTTATCCTGGTACGTTATACATAAATGATTGAAAAATAAGTATAATTATAGTATAATCAGTATGTTTGAAAGGGAGATACTATGATAGAAAGATTAGAAACTATAGAAAAAAAATATAATGAGATAACTAAAGAACTTATGAATCCTGATGTACTTAGTGATATTAATAAAACATTGAAATTAAATAAAGAATTATCTGATTTAAAGGACTCTTACGATGCCTATCAATTACTAAAAAAAATTGATAATGATATTGATGCTGATAAAATGGTTATAGATGATCCTGAACTGGGTGAAATGGTTAAGGAAGAGATTAAAGAACTAGAAGAAAAAAGAGAAAAACTTCTTAAAGATATAGAGATTATGTTGCTTCCAAAGGATCCTAATGATGGAAAGAATGTTGTAATTGAAATTAGAGGAGCGGCTGGAGGAGATGAAGCAAATATCTTTGCTGGTGATCTATATAGAATGTATTCTAAGTATGCTGAAAAACAAGGTTGGAAGGTTGAGGTATATAATGAGGAACCAGGTGAAGCAGGGGGGTATTCACAAATTGAGTTCTTAATTAAAGGTGATAATGTATACTCAAAATTAAAATATGAAAGTGGCGCGCATCGTGTTCAAAGAGTACCTGCAACGGAAACTCAAGGTAGAGTTCATACATCAACTGCAACAGTACTTGCAATGCCTGAAGCAGAAGAGGTTGATTTTAAACTTGATATGAGTGAGATTAGAATAGATATTACTCGTTCTTCTGGTTGTGGAGGACAGGGAGTTAATACAACTGATTCAGCAGTTAGACTTACACATATTCCAACTGGTATAATTGTTTATTCACAAACAGAAAGATCACAGATTAAGAATAAAGAAAAAGCAATAAAAATAATGCAAACTAGACTTTATGATTTAAAGATGAAAGAACAAGAAGAAAAGTTAGGCGTTGAACGTAGAAGTAAGATTGGTACTGGGGATAGAAGCGAGAAGATTAGAACATATAATTATCCACAGAATAGAGTAACAGATCATCGTATTGGTTTTACAACTAAACAGTTGGATCGAGTAATGGAAGGGGCTATGGATGAGATTATTGAGGCTTTAATTACCGAAGATCAAACTAGAAAGTTAGAAGGAGATATAAAAGAATAATATCTTTAAAAGTATATTTTAAAGTTTATGTTCTTTTTTTTATACTTTTAAATATATTTAATTAGGAGGGATTTTATGGAAACACTTAAAGTAGGGACTAAATCAAACCCTAATTCAGTTGCAGGAGCTTTAGCTAATGTAATACGTGAAAAAGGAATTGTTGAAATACAAGCGATAGGAGCTGGTGCGTTAAATCAGGCAATTAAATCAATTGCTATTGCGCGTGGATTTGTGGCTCCTAGTGGAAAGAATCTTGTTTGTATTCCAGCTTTTACTGATATAACTATTGATGGTGAGGAGCGTACTGCCATTAAACTTATTGTTGAGACCAAATAGGTCTTTTTATTTTAATGAATATTTGTTATAATATGCAGTATTAGATGGAGGTTGTAAGATGCAAGAAGTAGATGATAGTTTTAGTTATACAGTACTTTTCCTACTTAAACTTAATTTATTATTTAAAAATAAAAGACAAATATCTTTAAAAAAAGCAATCGAAGGTAGAAGAGTACTTGAGAGGAGTATAAGAGAAGAATATCTGTGTTTTAAAGATATAGATGTGCAAGTAGAATTTATAGAATTTTTAAGCGAGTGTAGTAGTTTGGTTTATTATAAAGATAAAAATATTATTTTAAAAGATGGTGTTACTGTTCATAATATAGATGAAGCTATTGCTATAATGAAACCAGAAAAATATATTGATTATAATATTAAGATCTTTAAGTTTTTAGGAATTAATAAACCAATCGATTTTATAAATAAATACTATGGCATTGAAAAGACAATAGAATTTTTTTATATGAATAATTCTAATGGAATATATAACGATATACTTGATTTATATTTTAAAGCACGAGCTGAAATGTTAGAAGATATTAAACATTTAGATGAAGATTATCAAGATGTATTAACATCATTACAAGATGAATTGTATGAAGAATTGGAAGATGATTTTATCTTATTTCCTATCAGTGAAACTAGATATGAAAAAAGTGATCACTTTGATGAGAAGACAGATGTAATTGATTTATTAAATACGCCTTCGCAACGGGCTATTTTTACAGATTTTCCTCTTTTTAGAACTAAAGTCAAATTTGATTTTTGCAATTTAATTGAAAGCCTATTAGGAGAAGAAATAAATGATGTTAGTGATCAAGAGCTTGATGCAACAGAGGAATACTATGATGCAAATGTAGATTCTAGTATTATTGGAGAAGATGATATTAACTATAATGTGACAAATGTTAGTGATACTTTTGAAGATGAACTGGATGAATCTGTAAACTTATCTAGAAAAGATGCTATATTTGTTCTTGAATATATAAGAATCCTTGAAAACATGAAAAATAGGTATCAAAAGGTATCTAGTGAGATTAATATTTTGATTAACAGATTAAAGTATTTAGTTGATAATAATGATATTAAGCTATACAAGAAAAGCTTTGAAGATATAGATTATATAATAGGCGAATATAAAAAATTAGATGATTTAGATTATTTAAGAATTGCAGATGAAGTAATGTATTTTATTAATGAAATATTTAATAATTATTATGATAGCTTTTTACTTAGAAAGATTTTATTTATAAAAGCATACTATAATTTAACTAATGATTATGAGGTAATTAATTATATAAATGAATTTAAAGATAGGAGATTATATAATTATGTATATATAATAATTACTGGAGAAGAACCAAGTAAAAGAAAGATAAAATAATTCGATTGTATTTTTAAAAAAATTATAATATAATTAAAATGAAATGGAGATTTTTAATAATGGATAGTAATTTAAAAAGAACAATTATATTAGAACACTATCAAAATCCTAAAAATAAAGGTTTAATTAATGATGATAGTTATATAAATGTTAATATGAATAATGAATCATGTATTGATGAGATTAATTTAATGGTTAAAATAGAAGATGGTATAATTAAAGATATAAGATTTGATGGAGAAGCCTGTGCGATATGTACTTCCGCAACATCAGTTATGATTTCAACTCTAATTGGCAAAAGTGTTAGTGATGCAAAAGAGATTTTAAGAAACTATGAATATATGATAGATGAAAAAGACTATAATGAAGAATTATTAGAAGAAGCAAGTATTTATAGTGATATTGCTAAACAACCAAATAGAAAAAAGTGTGCATTATTAGCATGGTGGGGGATTAAAAAAGTTATAGGTGAAAATAAAGATTGAAGAAAATAAAAGATATGTTATAAAAGAATTAGATGGTTTAATTTTTTAAACGAAAATTTAGATAGTAGCGATGATTATTTAAATAAAATTAGAAAAAAGAAAGAAAATAGGGGATTGTTATGAATATAAAGGAAATAATAAATAAAAAAAGGTTAGGTTGTGAACTTGATAATAATGAGATAAGTTATGTCGTTGATGGTTATGTAAAAGGTGTTATTCCTGATTATCAGATGAGTGCGCTTTTAATGGCTATATGTACTCGTGGCATGACTTTTTTAGAAACTTTAAATTTAACTGATTCTATGCTTCATAGTGGAGATATACTTGATTTATCTAGTATTGATGGAATAATTGTTGATAAACATTCAACGGGAGGAATAGGTGATAAAGTAACACTTATTCTTGCTCCACTTCTTGCATCTTTAAATATTAAGGTAGCAAAGATGAGTGGTCGCGGTTTAGGCTACACAGGCGGTACTATTGATAAGTTAGAAAGTATTCCTAATTTTAATGTTAATTTAACTGAGAAAGAGTTTATAGATGAAGTAAATAGTATTGGTATGGCAATAATTAGTCCTACTTCTAGTATTGATGTTGCAGACAAAAAAATATATAGCTTGAGAGATGTTACTTCAACCGTAGAATCAATTCCTTTAATTGCATCTAGTATTATGTCTAAGAAGCTAGCAAGTAATGCCGATATTATAGTAATTGATGTAAAAGTAGGAATTGGTGCTTTAATTAAAAATAAAAAAGATGCAATAAAGTTATCGCATTATTTAATAGATATTGGCTCTCATTATAGTAAAAAAGTATTTTGCCTTCTTACTAATATGAATCAACCTTTAGGATATAATATTGGTAATAAATTAGAAGTAATAGAAGCTATGGATGCATTACAAGGTAATGGATGTAAAGACTTGATGGAAGTTGTATATTCTATTGCCAGTATTATAATTAGTGAAGTTAGAAATATTAGTTTAGATGAAGCATGTAACTTATCTATTGCTAATATAAAAAATGGTTCTGCTTTTAATAAGTTTAAAGAGTTTGTAAGTAGTCAAAATGGCGATATTAATGATATAAGAATAAATAGTAAAGAAGTAACTGTATTTAGTAATACTAGTGGATATATAAGTGAAATTGATGCGGAAAAAATAGGTAAGATTACATTAGAACTTGGTGCAGGTAGAATAAGTAAAGAAGATACAATAGATTATGATGTTGGAATATCTCTTAATAAAAAAGTCGGAGATTATGTTAAAGAAGGAGATATACTAGTAACCATTTATTACAATGATAAAGAGATTGATATAAATACCTTTAAAGAATGCTTTAAATATTCTTTAGAAAAAACTAAAGTTGATACTATATATGGCATGATAAAATGTAAAGATATGTAAAGTTTTTATATTTTTCTTGATAAAATTTTTTAAATGTTTTATTCTTATAATAGATAGGAGGTTATTATGATATATCCATCAATAGATAAATTATTAAATCAAGTTGGATCTAAATATTTACTAGTTAATGTAGTGTCTAAAAGAGTAAAAGAAATGAAAAAGAAAAAATACTTTCAAATGAATGAAAAAGATTATAAGTCTAGTAAAGAAATAGGAAAAGCTTTAGAAGAAATATCTAAAGGATTAATCCATATTAATCAAGAATAAAAAAGAGTAATAAAAAGAGGTGTTATGAAAAAAATAAAGGAGTTTATAAAAACTTTAGTTGATATTATCATGTTACCACAAATGATGCACTTACCAGGTAGTCTAGCTTTTTTTATAATATTATCAATATTTCCTATATTGATGTTAATAGGAATAGTTGCATCATATTTTTCGGTTTCCATTGAAGGTATAACTAGTACAATGTCTGCAGCATTACCAAGTGGTGTAGAGAAGTTATTATTGCCTTATATTCAAGCAGGAACATTTCCAAGAAATATACTAATATCAACTATATTTGCTTTTATTTTAGCTAGTAATGGTACTCATGCATTAATACTTGCTAGTAATTCTTTATATGATATAAAGAATTCTAGTTATTTAAGAAGAAGAATAAAAGCATTATTTTTAATCTTATTATTAATAGTATTATTTATATTTATGATATCCTTTTTAACTTATGGAAATCAATTATTTACATATATATTAAAAGCTGTTTCCTATGGACCAGTAAATGAAGTATTATATTATTTCTTTGCACTAATTAAATGGCCGATTGCTATGTTTGTTATATATCTAGCAATAAAATTAATATATGTACTATCTCCAGATGGTAAGATATATAGTTCTACAACATCAACAGGTGCATTATTTTCAACAATAGGATTTACAGTTGCAACAGCTATATTCTCATTTTATGTAAATAACTTTAGTACATATGATATTTATTATGGATCTATAGCTACAATTGTAACACTAATGATTTGGATATATATACTATCCTTTATCCTAGTAATTGGTATTGCAATAAACGTAAGAAACTATAATAATTATAAAATAAAAAATATGAATAATATTTTAAAAAAGAACAATAATATAAGTGTACTATAATTACCGATAGTACTAATACAGACTACATTAGTACCGAATGGTTTCTAGTGAACAGGTAAGTATAACATAAAAGGTAATGATAGTTGATACGCTCAACTATGAGTCAAGAGTTATTCTTGGCTTTTTTATATAATAGGAAATTGATACTTTCTATTCAAAAATTATTGACATTACGA
>CAMJTE010000003.1 GCA_946408655.1 uncultured Caryophanales bacterium
GTTTGCGGTTTTGTTATGTGGATTTTATAATTTTAATGCCGTTTAATTCTAGTTTTCGAACAACTCTATTACTAATTTGTCTTACATTAGTACCTTCTAATTCAAACTGTAAACCTATCATATAAGGAGCAGTTCTATATTCAAATTGTAACAAATTCATCTCACTAAACTTTGCAATATAATAGTAAGGGACAAAACTTTTATCATAAAAATACATTTTACGCATTTCTTCTAAACTTTTAATATCTATTTGATATAACCAAGATAAATAATCGTCATCTTTATAAGCCATATATGTATTATCAAGCGCCAGATAAGGAAGAAGTTCATTTAGTCGCCAATAGTATTGTTTTAAAAGACAAATTAATGAATCATAATTATCATCTAAACATTCAGTGATAGATGGGCTTATTTTAAAAATTTCAAGAATATCTCCTTTTTTTATATTATCAATGCTAAACGCACAATTTGGTCTACAAAATTCTTGGAAACTGGAGCTATCATCAAGAATTTTATACATGCCTGCATAATTTTCTAAAGTCTCTTTATAATTGTCATTATTTAAATATATAAATTCATGTGAATATTTTTCTTTCTCTAAATCTCCAAAACATCTAACAACTATATTCACATTGCTATCGATATTATAATTCCCATTTTTAATTCTATTTTTTACATATCTTTTCTTAAATTCATCTAAATCTCTAAGTATATATAATCTATCCATAATAACCTCCTAGTCAAATAATAACACAAAAAAAATCTTATATCAATAAAAAAAAGAGAGCACTCTCTTTTAAAATAAACAAGAACCAAGTATAATCGCAAGTAAGATGTATAAAACAATAATTATAATATAACTATTATTTCCACAACATCTATTAGTTGTTCCGCAATTGTTGTTGGTGTTTTGATTGTTTGCACACATAATTACACCTCCTTAAATATATGCTCCTAGTATAATTATTAATAAAATAAATAATACTAATACGATAGCTGCGCCAGACACGCCATGATTACAACACATATTCACTCCTCCTTTATCTATTTTCATAGTATTCTATGAAATTTTTTTAAAATTGTGATATAAATGTTGTTTTTTCTTTTGTTTTCTGCTATGATTAATTCGTATGGTGCATATTACATCGTATTAGGAGAGGAGATTTTTTATATGGCAAAGACTAATAATAGTCAAAAGAAAAGTACTAAAAATAGTACAAGAAAAGCTACAGCAAAAAACACTAAAAGAGTTGCAACTGCAAAGAAATCAGCTAATACTAAAAGTGTAAAAAAGCCGGTAGTAAAAAAAGTAGAAAAGGAATTTGTTCCTGAAGTAAAGGTTGAAGAGGTTAAACCAGAGGTTATTAAGACTTCAAGAACTAAATCTACTAAAAATGATGGTTTTGTTTCTAAAACTAAAAATAATATTCTAAAGAACTGGGAAGAAAGAAGAGAGTTTGTTATTGCATGTATTATAATTGCAATACTTGCAATTATAATTGTATTACTTGCAGTATGTAAACGTATTCCAAAAACTAAGAATGGCGAAGAAGTTCTAGCTAGTGTAGATGGTCTTACAGTTACAAGTGATAAACTATATCAAGATTTAAAAAATCAATATGGTACTACTAATGTAATTAATATGATTGATGAGTATATTGCAAATGACTATGTTAAGAAGTTAACTAAAGATGATGAAAAATATGTTAATCAAGTAGTTGATTATTATAAACAATATGCAGAATACTATGGTGCAAGCTTTGAGGATTTCTTAAGTCAATATGTAGGAATTCAAGGAGTAACTAATGAAAAAGAATTTAGAGCTTATGTTACTAAAGATTATAAAAAAACACTTGCAGTTAAAAAATATATTGGTTCTACTATAAGTGAAGAAGAATTAAAGAAGGAATTTAATGAAAACTATAAAGAAAAATTAACTGTAAGACATATTTTAATTGAAGTAAATGACGAAACTTCTGAAGAAGATGCTAAAAAGAAAGCTGAAGATTTAATTAATCAATTAAATGAAGTTAAAGATGATGCTGATAAATTAGAGAAGAAATTTAAAGATTTAGCTTATGATAATTCTGATGATAAAGCTTCTTATGAAGATGGTGGATTATTCAAAGATTTCTCTAAGAGTGGTGTTGATGAAGCATTCTATAACGCTTCTAAAAAACTTAAAAAAGGAGAATATACTGCTGAACCTGTTAAGAGTCAATATGGATATCATGTTATCTTAAAAGTTTCAAGTAAAACTAATAAATATAAAGATGTTAAAGAAACTATTAAGAAAGATTTAGCAGAAAAGAAATTAAATGAAGATTCTACTTTACAAGTTAAATCTTGGGATAAATTAAGAAAGAAATATAAATTAAAAATTAATGATACTGATGTAGAAAAAGCATACAAGAAAACAGTAAGTGATGGTTCTAAGAAAGAAGAAACTAAAAAAGATAGTTCTTCTGAAACAAATGAAACTACTGAAAATAATGAATCATCTGAAACAAAAGAAGAAACTAGTTCTGAAGAATAAAAAGAAGATTAATGCAAATCTTCTTTTTTTATGTCATCATAATTAAAACCTTTTAAATATAATTTATTTTTTATAACATATTCTAACTCGTTATCTTGATATTTTTTAGAAAACTTATTATATAGTTTATTGTACTCTTTTATAAGAACAGAATAATTATTGATAGAATTTCTATCATATATATCTACTATATCATAGTAATTATAGCCTAAATTCATCATATCAGTTATAATCTTATTTTTAAGAATAAAATTAGAGTATTTATGATTACTATTAATTCTCTTTATAATCATTTTTTCTAACTTTTCTTGCTCATTATATTCTACTTTACTTATTTCATCTTCTATAATATTAACATCAATATTACTATCTATTAAATCTTTTTTTACCTTTTTTATACTATCTTTAGTTAAATATAGTTTATCATTTATGTAACTCTTAACATATACTCTATCATTAATTAGATTAATACTTTTTAGTTTATCAATAATACTATCTTTATCAATATCATTTATTTCTAGTTTATCTAAATACTTTCTAACTTCTATTTCAGCTCTAACCTTTTTCATACAATAATTTAAAGTTTTATTATACGATTCATAATAAACAGTTTCTAAACTTAACACATTTAATAATTCTTCATCTATCTTTTTACTATATAGAAGATTATGATTTAAAATAATATCATCATAAGTAATAAATTCATAACTATCTAACTTTACTTTATATTTGCCATTCTTTAACTTAGTAATTTTTTTAATCTCCATAAACTCACCAACAAAATCATATAACTTCATTAAAATTTAGTCAAGAAAAAAGTAGATTAGATCTACCTTTTTGTTATAAATAATTACTTAATCTCTTTATGATTACTTATAATAATGCCAACTATAAATGATAAAACTATATAAACTATACCTATTATAATAGCAAACATAGTCTCATTGTTAAAAGCATTAGTAATCCAAAACTTAGATATTGTTAAACCTTTTTTTAATTTTAATAATACATCAACTAATGTTAATATTCCTGGAGCTAGAAAACTAGTTAAAAGACAAGCTACTAAGGCACCACTAGATTTAGATGTAATAGTTGAAATAAGACTATAAAACGATGTAAGTCCAATAATAGTAACATAGTATACCGCAACTTTAGAAAGTGTATTACTATCTAATGCAACAAAATTGCTACCTACAATAATACACGTTAAATAAGAAAATATAAATGATACAGCAAACATAATTGTTGCTCCTACAATTGTTGTCATATATTTCGATATAAAGACTTGTTTTCTAGAAAAGCCACGTGCAATAATATTTTTCATTGTTCCATTTGAGATATCTAAAGTAAAGAATAATGCCACATATATAGTTAAAAATATGTCAAATTGCCCTGGATTAATAAACGATAAAAGAATACTATTAGAATCCATTTTACCTATTTCAATAGATGTTAGATTTGATAATAAATTATTTGATATAGTCATTAAAGAAGCAAGTCCAACTGCAACTATCATGCAAATATAAAATGACTTTTGTTTAAATAAATTACGAAATTGAAAACTAATTAATCTTTCCATCTTACTCACCTATCTTTCTAATAAAGTATTCTTCTAAGCTATCAACCTTAGTATAAATTTCACTTACTTTTATTCCCTTATCAATTAAAAGCTTATTTATTTCTGCACTATTATCTAAATTAGAATATAAAACAAGGGTATTATCATTAATCTCTATATCTTTAACACTATACTCATTTTCAATTAACTTTTTCGCTTTTTCATTATTATTAGTTTTAATAATTAACTTATTTTTACAATTTTCAATTAATTCTTCTGCCGAAATTTCTTCCAATAAAACACCATTATCAATAATACCATATCTAGTAACTACTTTAGCAAGTTCATCAAGTAAATGACTAGATATTAGAAACGTGATACCTTTTTCTTTATTAAGTTTTAATATAACATCTCTTATTTCCTTGATTCCTTTTGGATCAAGTCCATTAATTGGCTCATCTAAAACTAAGAATTCAGGCTCCCCTAATAAAGCAATAGCTATCCCTAATCTTTGCCTCATACCTAAAGAAAAATCTTTAGCTTTTTTCTTACCTGTTTTATGAAGATTAACAAATTTCAATATTTCATTTATTTTAGATTCATCTGCTCCATAAAGTATAGAAAAACGCTTTAAATTTTCGTAAGCTGTGGCATTCTTATATAAACCAGGTGCTTCAATTAATGAACCAATCTTGCACCCAACTTCTTCAATTCTTTTACCACCAAATAATTCAACTTTACCTTTAGTTATACTAGTCAATGATAGAATCATACGCATAAACGTTGTTTTTCCTGCACCATTTTTTCCAATAAATCCATATATCTCCCCTTTTTTTATTGTCATGTTCACACCATCGACAACCTTCCTTACTCCATATACTTTAGTAAGATTATTTGTTTTTAAAATTACTTCCATAAATACTCCTTTCAATTTTACTCATATTCCCCTTTATTTCTTATTTTAACTATATTAGTTATCACCTCATTTATATTATTATACATAACTATTTAGTCTTGTTTACGATATCTTCAGAACTATAATTGTCAGCATATGAATTTAAATAGCTCAAAAACTTATTATTAAGATCACTACAAGCCAAAGCATGATATTTTAATTCTCTTTCAATAAACTTTTGATATTGGATTTTATAAAATAATTCTGGGTTATTAAGTTTTTGATAATCATTAATATAAATTAGTTCTCCAAAATCTATTAAATATACTTGTCCATTCTCATCTTTTCCAAAATTTTCAAGTTTTTTTGCATCATTAAATAAATAACCATCCATTCTAAGTTTAACGTAACAAGCATCGCGTTCATCCTCTGAAACATTACCAATCTGCAATGTTTTAAGCCCTATAATTGTCGGATAATTTACATCACCAGTATCTACTTTATGTTCAAATAATGGTTGCAGTATAGCGCTGCTATGACTTAAATAATCACTTAAAGTTTCATAACCCTTATATCTTACATAAGTTAACCTAATCACAATATCATCTTTTATAAAATTTATCGATGTTTCACCGCTTTCAACATGCAAATTATTCAAATCAAAATTACTAGAAACTAAATAATTCAATAAATCTTTAATAACAATATCAATACTCTTTTCTACAGCAAATGAAGAATTATTTAATATATATTCCTTTAATTCATTAACATTTATAGTCATCTTCTCAACACCTATAACAATTATACTATTATTTATAAAGAAAAACTAGGTTAATATCACTAAATATTTTCAACTACATCAGCATATACTAAATAATTGGTTTTAGATAAAATACGATTAAAATACCATTCTTTTTTTTCTAATATACTTCATTTTTTTAAAATAAAACTCAAGAAAATTCTTGAGTAAAATTCAATTTGGTGACCCGTACGGGATTTGAACCCATGAATGCATGCGTGAAAGGCATGTGTGTTAAGCCACTTCACCAACGGGCCATAATTAATGGTGGGCCTGGATGGACTTGAACCATCGACCTCCCGCTTATCAGACGGACGCTCTAACCAGCTGAGCTACAAGCCCAATTAATCAATGACTATTCAAGTATACATTATTTTTTTAATGTCGTCAATAGATTTTTCATAAATTTTAAGCATTTTTTTAACTTTTTAGTAAAATAGTGAGTAATAAGAAGCATTTTACTTCTTATTACTCTCATATATAATTGCTTCATATATTAAATCTACTAAATGATTACTTGGTTCTAAATTATACTTATCAATTATTTTATCAAACACATCGTAACTATGTTCTAATCCTAAATAAGGATATACTAATTCTTTCTTGTTATTAATTTCTTTTAAATAATTGCTTGTGTAATCATTTTCAATTAGTATAAGCGGATAATCTTCAACCCAATTTTTAAAATCATTTAAAATTGTATTATCATCATATACATAACTGAACATATCATTATCATAATTGGTAGCTTTTTTGATTGCAATATTATCTATCTTACTACTATCAAGTCTATAATCAAATCTATCTATTAATGTAAGACCATTTAATTTGAGCGCCTGTAATTGACAAATATTGCCAACATCTGGATTTGAATTATCAGGAATAATTTCTACAATAATATATTTATCTTTATCTAACTTCATATATTATCTTAACTTAATATGTGCCTCTCTAAGTTGTAATTCAGTTACTTCAGATGGAGCATTCATCATCATATCTGCACCTGATACACTCATTGGGAATGCTTGAACCTCTCTTAGATTAGACTCACCTCTAAGTAACATAATCATTCTATCAATTCCTGGGGCCATACCAGCATGAGGAGGTGCACCAAACTTAAACGCATTATATAAAGATGTAAATTTTTCTTTTACAATACTCTTATTATATCCAACAAGTTCAAATGCTTTCTCTAATGCTTCAACGCTATGATTACGAACTGCTCCTGAAGCCATTTCATTACCATTACATACAAAATCAAATTGACTGGCTATAATATCATCGATATTCTCTTTATCAAATGCTTCTATACCATTCTTAGGCATTGAAAATGCATTATGACAGAAATCATATTTTTTTTCATCTTCATTATATTCAAACATTGGAAAATCGTTAATAATACAGAATTCAAATACATTCTCATCTATTAATTCAAGACGACGCCCTAATTCTATTCTAATCATACCTGCTTGTTTAGTTGCAACTTTCTCTTTTCTATCAGCAATAAAGAATAATACAGCATTTTCTTTTAAATTAGCTCTTTCAATTAAATTTTTTCTATCTTCATCTGTTAAGAACTTATCAATAGGTCCTTTAAAAGATAAATCATCATTTACAGTAATATATCCAATACCAGGCATGCCAATAGTTTTAGCATAAGCTACTATTTCATTAAACCAACTATTTGATTTAGTACCTATACCATCTACTTTAATACCTCTAACTACACTACCTCTAAATGGCTTAAAATCACTATTTTCAAATATATCAGATAAATCAATAATTTCAAGAGGATTTCTTAAATCTGGTTTATCTGTTCCATATTTTAACATAGCATCCTTATAACTAATACGTTTGAAAGGCGCCTTTGATACTTTTTTATCACTAAACTTAGTAAATGTATCATAGAATACTTTCTCGCCTATTTTATATACATCTTCTTCATCAACAAAAGCCATTTCAAAGTCTAATTGATAAAATTCTAATGTTCTATCACTACGACAATCCTCATCTCTAAAACATGGCGCAATTTGATAATATTTATCAAAACCACTTACCATAAGTATTTCCTTAAAAATTTGAGGTGCTTGAGGCAATGCATAAAACTTACCTTTAAACTTACGCGATGGAATAATAAAATCTCTTGCTCCTTCTGGAGAAGATGCCGTAATTATTGGAGTTTGTACCTCCGTAAAATCCATAGAATCCATTTCGTTTCTTAAAAACTTTAAAAGCTCACTACGCATACGAATAGTATTTCCAACCTTCTCATTACGTAAATCTAAATAACGATATTTTAATCTAACATCCTCAGATACTTCTTTACTTTTAAGTATTTCAAAAGGCAACTCATTAGGTGCAATACCTAATACATCCAACTTTTCTACTAATAACTCAACAGTACCAGTAGAAATATGATCATTATAATCATCCTCATTTCTTTTTCTAATAGTACCAGTTACTGTTACTGCTGATTCTTTAGTAAGTCCTTTAAATATAGAATCGTCGTTACTTACTACTTGAATAATACCTGTATAATCTCTTACATCAACAAATATTACTCCTCCATGGTCTCTGATATTTGCAATCCATCCTGCAACTGTAACTTTATTATCTACATCTAACTCGTTTATTTTACCACAATAACGATTACGATATTTACTCATAATATCTCCTTTCTTTTACATAAATAATCTCTTTTTTCTATAAGTTTTATATTCATCGTAGAACTCTTCTTCATTATCATTATAATAATCAACAAGTATTTTATCCTCTAAATTACAAGGAGTAGATATAATATAATACTTATTATCTCTTAATACTTTTATATATCTATCTAATCCAGCATCTTTCTTAATCGTTTCAAAAGAAGCTACAATAATCTTTTTATCTAATTCAATATTCTTTAATTCATCATTATAAAAATAATTAAGTTTACAAAGCGGATCAGCATTTATATAAGTATCTCCTGTATTTAATTTATCATTAGCAAATCTAAACTCTTTACCAGTATTAATATCAATTAACATATCATCTAATTCTATTCCTAATTTAAATCCATCTATCTGAGAATAAATAAGTTCAAAATACTCACCATAATCATAATCATAATAATAATCCTTAAATACTACTTTATATGAATAATAAATATTTATATCATCAACATTATATATTTTTTTCATAAAACTCACCATATTCAAAAATTATCTTTTATCTATTTCTTCTTTAATTATTTTTGCAGTTAAACTAGGATTTGCTTGACCACGAGTAGCTTTCATAACTTGACCTACAAAGAAATCAAATACATTTCTACCTTTACGATATTCTTCAATTAAATCTAAATGAGCATCTAGTATTTCAATTACTAATGGTCTTATTGTATCTTCATCCCCTACTTGTTTTAATCCAAGCTCATCTACTATTACTTGAGGTTCCTTTTCATCTGATAAACATTTATATAAAACATCTTTACTTTGTTTAGATGATATTTTACCGGTTTCAACCATATTCATAATATCAAATAACATTTTTGGAGTTAAATAAATTTCATTAATACCAATATCATATTTATTTAAATGTCCTAATATTACTGATGTTAACCAGTTAGATGCTTTTTTAGGATTTCCCCCTAATTTAATTACTTCTTCATAGTAATCAGATACTTTTTTATCCTTAACTATAATTGTTGCATCATAATCAGAAAGCCCATATTTTTCAATATATTTTTCTTTTCTCTCACTTGCAAGTTCAGGAATATCTTTTCTAATTTCTTCTAACCATTCCTTAGAAATTTTATACTTAGGAATATTTGGTTCAACAAAATATTTATAGTCAATAGCATCAACTTTACTACGCATGTAAATAGTAGAAAGACTATCTTCATCCCAACGTCTAGTTTGTTGTTCCATCTTATCGTATTCACCATTCTCTTTTAGTTCAGTTTGTCTATCTATTTCATAATTAATAGCATCTCTAACGCCACCAAAAGAGTTAACATTTTTAATCTCAATTTTAGTACCCCAGTTATTCATATCAGACTCATCTAAACTATCATCCATAATAGATACGTTTACATCACATCTAATTTGACCTTTTCTAGAATCTGCTTCTGAAATACCAGCATATTGATAAATACTTCTCATGGTTTCCAAGAAAGATACTGCTTCATCAGCTGAATGGAAACATGGTTCAGTAACTAATTCAAGAAGAGGTACTCCGGCACGGTTATAATCTATTGTTGAATATGATGAATAATGATCAGTAGATGCAGCATCTTCTTCTAAGTGAAGATTGTTTATAACAGCTATTTTCTTCTCACCTTTACATTCATATTCTAAGGAACCATAAATACCAACTGGAGCTGGTTTAGTTTCTTGTGTAATTTGATAACCCTTAGGTAAATCAGGATAATAATAGTTCTTTCTTTCAAAATACATATATTCTGGCTGTTTACAATTTAAAATCATTGACGCTTTTAAAGCCATTTTAACTGCTTCCTTATTTACAACTGGAAGTGTACCTGGAAAAGCCATATCTACTGGTCTAATATTTGAGTTTGGAATATCTTTATAAGAGTTTTCAGCGCTAGAAAATACTTTTGTATTAGTTTCACTTATTTCACAGTGCATCTCTAAACCAATTAAAGCTTTATATTTACTCATAGCGTGCCTCCTTTGCAATTTGTCCTTTATAAGGCATAGTAGATTCTATTGCATAAGCAATATTTAATACGTTTGCATCATCATAACAATTACCAGTAATATTTAAACCAACTGGAAGATTATCTATAAATCCATCTGGAATAGTAATTGAAGGAAATCCTCCAAAGTTTCCAATTTGTAAATGTTCTTCTAATGCCTTAGTATTTTCATCAAGTATATCTTTTGAACCATCTAACTTTTTAGCTGGACCAGAACCTACTGGAAGTATTACTGCATCATAATCTTTAAATAATTCTTTCCATCTATCAACTAGTAGTCTTCTAACTCTTTGTGCATTATGGAAATATCTATCTTTATTTTGCGCTTGTAATACATAAGAACCTATTACAAATCTTCTTTTAATAAGTGGTGAGAATCCTTTAGTACGATGATCCTTCATCATTTCAATATAATTCTTTCCTTCTCCTCTAGGTCCAAAGATAAATCCAGTAAGGTTAGACATATTACTAGTTGCCTCCGCACATGATATAACTACATAAACTGATGCAAGTGCATCAAGTAACTTCTTATCTACACTAACCTCTTCTACTTCAATACCAATGCTTTTACATTTTTCAAGTACATCCATAAAATTAGATAAATGTGCTTTTAGTTCATCACTAGCATTAGGATACTCATTTATATCACATAACTCTTTTATATAACAAATTTTTTTACCTTTAACTTCTCCGGTAATAGATTTATATAGATTAATGTTACTAGAATCCCAACTAGTCATATCATTTTTATCTATACCTTTCATACCATCTACTACGATTGCAGCATCCTTAACAGACCTTGTTAAACAACCACAGTGATCTAAACTTGATGCAAATGGAAATAATCCATAACGAGAAATCATACCATATGTAGGTTTATATCCAACAATTCCACAGTATGCAGCTGGTTTACGAATTGAATCTCCGGTATCAGAACCTGTTGCATATGGATATACTCCTGCAGCAACTGACGCAGCGGAACCAGCAGATGATCCAGCACACATTCTAGATTTATCCCATGGATTTAAAACAGTACCAGTATGACACGTAGTACCAGTACCACCCATACCAAATTCATCCATCGCACACTTTGTAACTCCAACTGCCCCCTTAGATTCTAGATTACTAATTGCAGTAGCAGTAAAAAATGGTACATAGTCTTTTAATGTATTAGATGAACCTGTAGATAGTATTCCTTTAGTTGAATAATTATCTTTTATTCCATAAGGAATTCCTGATAATAACTCATCAGTTACCTTAGTTCCTTTTACATCATCCATAATTGTTACAAAACTATTACATTCATCTTGATTTTTATGAGCTTTATCTAATGATTCTTTAACAAGAGCTTCACTAGTAACATCACCACTAATTAACACTTCATGTATTTCTTCAATACTTTTACTCATGTATTCCATTATTCCACCACCTTTGGTACTCTAACCTCATCATTAATATAATCATCACAGTTAGCTAGTAAATCGTCAATATCTACTGATTCTTCAACAACATCTTCTCTTAACTCATACACAAAGCCATCTAATGTATGTGTCATAGGTTCTACTGATTCAATATTATCAATCTCCATTACCTTCGCAATATCTGCATCAATAATATTAAATTCATCTAAAACCATCTTGTTCTCTTCATCAGTTAAACCAATTAACAACTTATCTGCATAATCATCAACCATCTCTTTTGTAAACTTCTCCATAATATTCCTCCCTTTATAATATAAAAAAACAAGTCCAACGGACTTGTAATTATCAAATGGCGCCTAATGTAGGACTCGAACCTACGACCTATCGGTTAACAGCCGAGTGCTCTACCAACTGAGCTAATTAGGCATCTGGCGCTTAATGTAGGACTCGAACCTACGACCTATCGGTTAACAGCCGAGTGCTCTACCAACTGAGCTAATTAAGCATTTCCTGTCCGCTATTTTGGGACGATAATACCATCTATTTATCGCGGTGCCACCCAAATTGCCATATAATGACCTCTCATTAGTTATAACGGGCTTCCCCGACTCACGTACCAAATGGTTGTTATTCATAATATGCTTAATTGTTAGCTTCCACCATACCTAACTCGCTTTAATCAGTTTATATTACTACTTCTCCATTTATAGTTTTAATCCCCTAAAAAACAGCTACGAATTAATTATAGAAGAAATGCCACACTTTGTCAATAGTATTTTTCAATTTTTCTAAAAAAGCACCATAGCTAATATTATATGTAAAAAGAAAAAATCGTACTACTAAAGCATTAATATTTACTATCTAGCCTTAACATACGATAATTTTTCTTCAGTTAACATAGTTTCTAATTCTTCTTTTAATAATTCATAAGTTGGTATAACTCCTAATGCGCATATTTTCATATATGCTCTACCATAAGCAATCTTACCATAATCTAATAATAATTCTACCAATCTTCTATCGTTCATATTATCTCCTTTCACACACGAGATAGTATTATAACAGAATTTAAATAAAATGCAAATCCAATTATATAATTAATTACAACTTATAATTTTTAAAATATATCGTTATAAAATGTTTTCTTTTTAATCTTTTCATCTTTACTTATTTTTGCTTGATTATACATTTTAGCAAACTTTTCGTCTCTTTTTGGTCTAGTAGCACCAAATCTATCAATAAATTCTTCTGCTTTTATTGAATATATTTTACTATTTTTAGCAAGATAAAGCATTGAACAAATTCTAACATTATTGATTACTTCTTTAATATCTTGATAACTATATTTTCTTGACATGTAAATTATCCCTTCATAGGTCATTTATTCTAACAACAAAATTAAAATAATGCAACACTATTTCAATAAATCATTCTATATCAACTCATATTTTCGTACAGTAATTCTAGGATCACTACAATAACTCATTACAAACTCATTGTCTTCTCTTGCAATAATAATGCCAATGGTTTTATCTTGATTAATTGACTTTGCTTGTGACCAAATAATCTTTACAATTATATTATTAATTTTTTAGTGAAGTTATAGGTAAAACAATTACTCCATCTTCCCTTGTATATACTGCATTAGATAAGCCACATATAACACATAATGATTTTGGAGGTTTTACACCTTTTTCTATCATGCTATTTTTTATACGAACAAGATTATTTGCAGCTTCTTCTATTTGATTTGCTCCTAATTTAATTTCAAATGCCGCATAATCTCCATCAGAGAACTCAATAACAGCATCAAATTCATTACCATCGTAGTCTTGATAATGAAAAATGTTCCAATCATTGGCCTCAGCATATATTCTAAGATCACGAATAACCATCGCTTCAAAATAAAAGCCAAATGCATTTAAATCATTAACACACATATCAACTGTCATATTTAGAATAGAAGTTGCAATTGATGGATCAACAAAATGCCTTTTCTCCATTTGTTTTACACGCATTCTGCTTCTTAGATTTGAATTAAATGGCAATTGATTTTCTATTAAAAAAAGTTTATTTAAATCTCCCAAATATTCTGTTATAGTTTTAACATCAATATCTTCGCTATCCACTTCTTCGATATCTGATTTTAATTTTGCAACTGATACTGTTGTAGATTCATTTCTTGCAAGAGATCTCAACAACAGCATAACTTTATGTAGATCTCTTTTTACATCACTAATTCTATCAATATCCATATCAATTATCTCTTGAATATATTCTTTTGGTAATTTTATTGCTTCATCAAAAGGTACATTAATACTTCCAGGAAATCCTCCCCTTAAAACTAATTTTATAATATCTTTTAACCCAATCTCACCAGTTAATTTCCCTTTTACTTTATTATTATAAATATCTTTTAATGATACATCACCAGTAGAGTCACCTGATTCATATAAACTCATTGGATACATTTTTATCTTCTTAATTCTTCCTGCACCTGAATGTTTGATTTTCTTCTTTTGTTTATCAGATAGAACAGTTGAACCTGTTAATATATATTTTCCTTTAACTCCATCTTCATCACACTTATATCTAGTTGCATCCCAAATTTCAGGTACTTCTTGCCATTCATCAATCAACCTTGGTGTTTCACCTTCAAATATCAAAGATACATCAGTTTCAGCAAGACGTCTATTTTGATAATTACCTTTAGGGTCCATTAGTAAAAATTCACTATTTGTTTGATTTCTTCCAGCCCAAGTTTTACCAATCCATTTCGCTCCAACAATATTAATTGCCCCATATGCTTTCATACTATTTTCAATTTCTTTATCAATCAATCTTTTTCTATATTTCTCCATATAAATTCCTCCAAACACATAATTATTATATTACGTAGATATAATTTTTTCAATATTTATCGGATTATTTTTTTAAATTTTATTGGATGACTTTTTCTAAATTTAATGGTATATATTTTTTAGTTTTAACATTAGCTTACTCATGACAAACTAAATAATCATCATTTTCTTTTCCTAATAATGACAATAATTTTATTCTAATCATTAATTGGAAATAGTATCTATGCGATATTCCAGTTTAAATTGGTCCCTAATGTAGACTAATCCTTATAATTACTAAACAAAACTTATCAATGCAAATTGCAAGATTATTTTATCCCCATAATAAACTTAGTATTTCCAGATACATCATCACTCTTACCACCATAAGATTGATAATTATTACTTAACTTAATTAAATTATTAATAGTATCAACCTTACCAGTTAGATTAACATTAATAAATGTTGTTAGTCTCTTTATTCCAGTTTCATTAAATGTATTAAGTCCACTAGAAAGCCCGTTTGTTCCATTTTTAAGAGCATCAATACCACTAACTAATTCAATTGAGCCTTTATTTAACTTATCTAATCCTAAAGATAATGTTTCTAAATTAATGCTTAATAAATTTAGGGAATCAATAGTCTTTTTAGTTGCTTCTGTCTTAACCTTATTGGCAACATTACTTGCAACCATACCTGATACTTCACCAGCTACTTTACTAGATATAGCTTGAGCAGTATTTTTTGCAACCCCGTATGCAGTTTCTTCTAATGCAGTAACAACAGGTTTATATGTATTATAAGCTACACATTTTTCTTTATAAATATCTGGAACATCTACTCCACTAGTACATAAAGTTACTAGCTGTTCATGTTCTTCTACTTGTTCAACTACACCTTTCATCTTATTATAATTCTCATTAGTCTTTAATCCAAGAATTGCTTGATTACCAATTGCATCTAATTGTTCATCACTTAGTGTCGCACCACTTACCGCTTGTTCTTTTATCATATTAATTGTATCTTCATCTAAAGCATCAGTAGTATCATTATTAAGTTTATTAATCGAATCATCAACTGCACTTTTAATCTTATTAGTACCATCTAATGCACTATTAATACCAGTAGATAATTCTTGCGCTCCATTTCTTAACTTATCTACACCGCTAGATAATTCTTGCGCACCGCTAACTAACATATTAGTCGCACTACCAAGTTTATTAATATCTGCTTGAATATTAGATACACTACCTAAATTTATTAAATCATTATTATCTAATAGTTTTGAAGTTGCAACTGCATAAATACTTTCCTTACTAAACTTAGTTGTATCATATTCAACTGTAACTGTATCAAGATTAATAGAATCAATTCCTAGCGAACTAGCAAGTCCAGGTGATGATATAGCTACTACCATATTAGTTGTACCATTACTAATAACTTTACCATTAGTAACTTTGATATTAGTATTATATTTAGAATTTAAATTTAATTCACTTACTACTACAAAAGGAGTATATAATGTTTTACCATTAATAATACTACTTAAATTATTTGTATAGTTAATAGTAATTTCTACATGTCCTTTCTTTTCTTTGATATCTTTGGCTTTTACACTCTTACCATCTAACTTATAAGTAATATTAACCCCAATTGGTAAAGACTCATCACTACTTCCTTGATAATATATATCAGATCCATTAGATTTCCAATTAATACTTTTACCATCTAAACTATATTTTTCAGTACCATTTAAGTTTTTAATATCAGTTAAATTAGTAATATCATTAATAGTATCAATCTTATCATCATTTATTAAATGTTCAGTTACTAATATGCTTTTAATTTTACCACTACTACTTAATTTAGTATATACAGTTTCATCTTTACTTAGTGCATTTATACTAAATGGATTTATAAGTAATAAACTAATAATAATTAATAATGCTTTCTTCATTTTCTTTCCTCCAAATCCTAAACTAGTTTTTATAACTAACTTGTCAAATATTAGTAATATAGATGGTAATACACAGATTACTACTATCATACTAATAATTGCACCTCTTGATATTAATGTACATAAAGTACCAATCATATCTATCTTAGATACTACACCAACACCAATAGTTGCCGCAAAGAAACACATGCCACTTACAAATATTGATGAAACACTACTATCTAAAGCACTTCTTACAGAAACTTTACTGTTAACCCCACTCTTCCGTTCTTCTAAATATTTAGTTGTCATAAGTATTGCATAATCTATAGTCGCACCAAGTTGTATTGTACCAATAACTACACTTGCAATAAATGGAATTTTACTATTCATTAAGTAAGGAACACCCATGTTTACAAAGATTGCAAACTCTATTGCCATAACTAATAATACTGGCAAGCTAATTGATTTAGTTACAATAAGCATTAAGATAAATATAACTATTATTGAGGTATAATTTACATTATGAAAATCTATATCAGTAATAGATACTAAATCTTTCATTAAAGGTCCTTCTCCAGCTACTATTGCTTTCTTATCATATTTATCTACTATTTTATTTATCTTAGATATTTGCTTATTTAGTTTAGCGGTTGCAATATCGTAACTAGAGTTAACAAGTACTAATTTATAATCTTTACTTTTATATATCTTCTTAATGTTATCATCTAAGAAGTCTTCACTAATACCAAGACTATTTAATTTACTTGGACTAAGTACTAAATCGACTCCATCTAATGATTCAATCTCATTAACCATATTATTAAGTTTATAATTTTCTATATCAGATGATACAAGTATCATAGTTTGTGAAACTATTCCATAATCGTCATGCAGTATCTTTGATGCTTTCTTATATCCATAACTATCTGGTATCGACTCATCTAGTTTGTAATAAACATTAGTTTTAGTTTGAAAAATGTAAAAAGGAACAAATAATACTACAAATATTATAAATATAATTGCATAATGCTTCATAACAAAGTTTTTAACTAAATTAAATTTAGGTGTAATTACTTTATGTGTAGTTTTCTCTACATATTTATCAAAGACAAGTAACAAAGCAGGAAATAAAGTTACTACACATATTAATCCGAATAACACTCCCTTAGCCATTACTAAACCAATATCATAACCTAGAGTAAGTTTCATTGTACAAAGAGCAAGAAATCCCGCAATTGTTGTTAATGAACTACCAAATACCGATGTTAGTGTATCAATAACGGCATTACTCATCGCCTTATTTTTATCACTATATTTTTTCTTTGCTGCTTCATACTTATGATATAAGAATATAGAAAAATCTGTTGTTACTCCAAGTTGTAATACCGAAGCTATGGCTTTAGTAATATAACTAATATCTCCTAAAAATATATTAGTACCCATGTTAAATAGTATCGCAACACCTATATTGGCAATAAGTATAAATGGTACTAAATATGAATCTAGGAATACCATTAATACTATAATGCACAGTACAACTGCAACTAAAACATATAAAGCCATCTCACTATTAAATAATTCTTGCGTATCAAGTACCATCGCACTCATACCACCAACTTCTACTTTATCTTTAGTAATCTTTCTAATCTCGCTTACTGCTTTTAAAGTAGTATCATCACTAGTGGAATCTTTAAATGTAATAAGCATTAAACTAGAATCTTTATGAGCTACTTTACTAACTATATCACTAGGTAAAAAATCTAGCGGAATAGTAGTACCAGCTATATCACTAACACTTACTACCTTATCTACTCCTTTAACTTTCTTAATACTACTTTCTAATTTTAATAAATCTTTTGCCGACATATTATCTACCACAGTAACAGAAAAAGCTCCCATATTAAAATCATCAGTTAATATGTGCTGTCCTTTTAAAGTCTCAATATCATCAGGTAGATATACAAGTATATCATAGTTAACTTTAGTCTTATACATTCCAATTGCAGCTGGAATTAATAATACTAGCGTAAGTATAACTATAAATACTTTATTCCTACATATAATATCTGCAAATTTCTTCACTTTATCACCTCTGGAAACAATATTATCACAAAACTGACCGTTAGTCAATAATATTATATTCAAACATAGAAAAAATAGTGACAAAACACTATTTCATAATTAAATTATCAGTACTTATATCATCTTTAGTAATAGTTATTAGTATTTTCTTTTGTTTATTGTTTTTTACTCTAGATGCGTGCTTTATTATAGTTTTCTCATAAATATTTCTAACAAATCTTGCATTACCAAAATTCTTAACATTTCTATTTTCGCCTATAATAGTTTTTAGGTATTCAATCGCACTATCCTCTACAATAAATCCACTCTTAGTTGCCATATTTTTAAATATCTTAATTAATTCATCAGTTGTATAATCTTCAAATTCTAGTGTATAGCCAATTCTAGATACAATACCTGAATTAGAATCTAAAAACGCTTGCATCTCTTTAGTGTATCCAGCAAATATTACAACTAACTTATCACGATAGTTTTCCATTGCTTGAATTAAAGTAGCAATAGCTTCATCATTATATGAATTACTATTATCTACGGCAAGAGTATATGCTTCGTCTATAAACAAAACTCCATTTAGACTTTTTTCTATAACTGATGCGGTCTTACTAGATGTCTGTCCTACATATTCTGCAACCAAATCTTTACTACTTACCTCAATTAATTTATTTTCTTTTATATAACCTAAGTTATAAAGAATACTTGCAACCATTCTTGCAATTGTAGTCTTACCTGTACCCGGATTACCTAAAAATACCATATGTAAATTAACATTACTTATATTTAATTTATCTTTAGTTTTATCTTTCAAACTAATTAAATCAACTAATTCTCTTAATACTTTCTTAACTTTATCAAGGCCTACTAATTCATCAAGTTCACTAAACACCTCATCAATACTTTTATTAGTCTTAATAATAGGTAGTTCATTATTAAATGATATATATTTAATTAACTCATTTTGATAGTTATTAAAATCAATTTCTTCAGTATAAGTTTTAGTAATATAATCAAGTAATTCTACTTTCATAGCATCACTAATATTTATTTTATTAATTATACTATTATAAATATCTTGAATACTAGGTGATATTCCATCAATACTAAAATTAAAACTATTATTCTTTATATCATCATATCCTAAAAAGAAATTAGTAATCTCATCATTATTACCAGATATAACAATAATAGACTCATGATCATTACAAAGTTCTATATTATGCATAAGTAATTTATGTGTCTTATCATCTTCTAGATTAATACCACTTAGCTTATTAATATTAATAATACCATACTTTGTAAAATCAATATCTTTGTTCATTTTATACAAAGAATAGTCTAGATAATCATTATTCTTTGTATAAGAACAATTCTTAATACATAAAGATAATATTTCTATAACATCCTTTATCGTTTTATCACTATTAGAATTAATTATCAGTCTAATCGGAATATAAATATCAGTATCATTACATTTATACTTATTCATATAATCAATAATCTTTTTTAATAACTGTTTAGATTCATCTGTTATATATAATGCATCTATTTTAGAAAGTAAGGAAGCATCATCTTCCTTACTTTCATTAGAATTACTAGTTTTCATCTTAGCTACATAATCACCGAAAAAATCACTATATATACTATCTAAATAATCCATTTTATTCATAGCATCACTACTTTTCTACATGTATTTCTAACATTTTATCTTTTAATTCTTTTTCAATACTCTCTAAAGTCTTTTCAGCCTCAGCCCTCTTAATACGACCATTCTCATGAATTTCAATAACTTTATCTAATGTTTCAATTAAATTCTGATTAGTTTTCTGTAATGTTTCAATATTAACAATCGCTTTTTCAGACTCTTCAGCTATATCAATTGAACCTTGTTTTAAAGTCTCACTATTCTTAACTAACATTTCATTAGTAAGCTTAGATACTTCTTGTTGTGTTTTCAAAGCCTTCTTTGCATTGTTAATCCCTAAAGCAAGAACCATTTGATTCTTCCATAAAGGAATAGTATTAGTAATAGAACTTTGAATCTTCTCAACTAACTCAGCTTCATTATTTTGTAACAATCTAATTTGTGGAGCCATTTGAATAGATATAATTCTAGTTGTCTTTAAATCATAAATTTTCTTCTCAAATCTATTAATTAGATTATCCATATCATTTACTTTCTGAATATCTAATTGTTCCCCACTTTTTTCTGCTTTAGCTTTTAATTCAGGTAATACTTTATTTCTTAACTCATCAAGTTTTCTATCTCCTGCAATTATATATAAAGATATCTCTTTAAAATATTCTAAGTTCTTATCATACATAGTATCAAAGATACTAATATCTTTAAGCATTTGTAATTTATCTTTTTCTAAACTACCTTCAATAGTATCAATATTTTTCTCAATCTTACTATATCTAGCAATTATATAATCAACTTCTTTTTTAGCATTACTAAATAATTTAGCAAAAAATCCCTTTTTCTTAGTACCAGCTATATCTGCATCATAAGATTTAATTTGACTAACTAGATCAGCAAGTAAATCTCCTACCTCTCCAGTATTCTTAGTCTTAACATCTTCAAGAATACTATCAGAAAACTTAGATATTTTATCTTGCGCAGCCGCACCAAATTGTAATACCTGAGTAGCATCCTCAATATCTATTTTACTATTAAATTCATCAACTGCTTTCTTCTCTTCTGCACTTAATAAATCATAATTTAAAGATTCCTCAATCTTTTCTTCGGTAACATTCTCATTAACTAACTCTTTAACCTCTTTTTCATCTAAACTCTTTTCTACTTTTAATTCTAATCCATTCATAAATTCTCCTTCTTTCTTTAACTCTAATTAAAACTATTGTTTCAAATAATCAATTAACTGATTATATACATCCATCTTTAAACTTGTAACAGTACTAGTTATACTTTTAGGAATACCTATACCAATATCTTTAACATCATAATTTCCACCTGTAATACCAGTTCTAAAACCATATTTTTCAAAAGCTATTTGCTGAATCTTTTTATCTTCTAATGCTTTATATAACTTAAAACCATTCTCACTAAATACGGTAAAACAATGTGAATTCCAGATTGTAGGTGTTGGATAAAGTACTCTAATTTCATCTTTTACCTGATTAAAAGCATCAGGAGAAGAATTCGCAAAATCTATCATACTTTTTTCATAATCTACAATCATAGGTTCTCCACCCATACCAGTTTTTAAATATCTTTCAAATAAATCAGCAGGAGTGTTATTCATATAGCCCGATTTAATATAAAATTCTTTTAGTTTAGGTAAATTTGCATCTATATTATCACTAGTGACTTGTCCACCACTTAATATTGATAATAATAATCCATAATAAGTAGCTCCAGGAGATGATGATACTGGATCTGTGGATGCAATATTAATAGTTCCATATAAATCAGTAAGTCCTATATCAGACCAACTCTTACCTTCTAGAATATAACTAATTAGTTTATTCATATCAGTTATATAATATATTCCCTCATTATTAGTAACTATACCCTCATTAATTAAAGCATCAACTACTTTACTCCAACTATATATTACTATTGGAGTATTAAGCGTAAGTCCACCATCTAATACAGTATATCTATCAGCTTCACCTGCTTCTTTATTAGGAGTAAGTTTATAATAATCATAAAATCTTTGATCTGATGTAAAGAGAGCATCGTACTTAGATACACCATCAGATAAAACCGAATACTCTTTACCACTGGCAATATTATTTATTATATTACTATTTCCAAGACCAACAGTTTCTCTAATAAGTGGTAGGTTTATAGTTTTACCATTACTCCAAGTATCAAACACCGGATTAATATGATATTTATTTTTAAGTATTTTAATTACCTCTTCATCTGATAAGAAATCTTCTTTACCTCCACCAGTTGCCACATACACATCAACCATTTTTTTACCACCTATATTGCCACTATCTCCAATATTCTTAATAACAATAATAAGTATTATAAGTACAATAAATATTCCAATTCCTATAAATAACTTCTTATTTTTCATTCTTTACTCCCTTCATAATTGAATCACCCGAAGTAATACCATCTGCATTCATCATCATATCATATATTTTCATTTCAGCATCAGCATCCATAATATCTTTTTGATATAAAGACGCAAGTATTGTATCAAAAGCATCTTTAGTATTCTTAATCATTAGATTTGCCTTCTTCATAAAACTCTTCCCTTCACTTGATACAAGGCGTTGATTTTCAATCTCATCATACCTATCAGTAATTTTAACTAATACTGGCAGGTAATACTCAAAGAAATTTTTAATATTTTTTTCTTTTCTAGGATTTTTCTCAATTTCTTTAATTATCTTATCAACTGTATCGTGGATGTGGTTTAAACAATCTCTAATTTCCATACTATCTATCTTAGGTATTAAATTAATAATTTGTTTATTTTCTCTTTTGGCTTTAGTTAATTTTTCATATAAAGTAATATTAGTAGTTTTTAAAGTCTCTTTAGGTTTAAAACTAGAAAACACTAGTTCACTAGCTGTAAATGCTGCCGCACCTATCGCAACTGCAGGAATAATTGGGGTTGCAAGAGCGACATAAGGGACCGCAAAGAAGGCACTTCCGAGTGCAGCTGAAACTAAATCTTTACCCTTCATTAGTTATAACTCCTAACTTCCATGAATGCTTCTTTTAATCCCGATTTCCCATCAAACACTTTTCCGTTAGTAAGTCTAGCCACTTTATTAAGTTCATATTCCGAAGAATCGCCAAAAGTAATACTATATATTGGAATCGAAGATTTACTACTCTTATAATACCTTTCTAAATCACGGTAAGTACCAACATTAGACATACCATCAGTCATTAATATTACAGTTTTAGTGTACTCATTTGAATCATCTTTATTTAATATCTTCAATGCTTCAACACTTGTATCATAGATATTAGTAGCACCACCTGCATCAAGACTATTAATAATACTTATAACGGAATCTGTATCATCACCCATCTTAGTATCATATACCTTATATTTATCATCAAATGCAATAATAGTTATTTTATCAAGAGATGAAAACTGTAATTTATCCTTAGATGCAGTTTCATAATTAAGAATATAATTCATTGCTTCTTTTAAAGTATCAAGTCCTGTTCCATACATACTACCAGATATATCTAAACAAAATACAACGTGAGTTGGCTTTCTTAATTTTTCAATATATAAATTAATAGCCTCACTCATAACTTTCTTGCTAGGATACTTCATATCCTTTAAATACTTAGTAGTGTCAATTCCCCAATCAGGATTAAATATACTCTTATCCGTACTCTCTTTAACACCACCATACCAAGAACGATAACCTAACTTCTCCATTTTAGAAATTGCTTCATCACTTCTTAAATACTCTTGAATTTTAATAAATTTATCTTTCTTATCTTTATCATTTAAATCATTATTTATATAAGCTAGTGGCATATCATTAATCGCAACACCATCTTTAGGATAAATTAAATATAACGGTTCTTTTCCTTTGCTTACTCTTTTTTTATTTAAGTTAATTAATGTGCTTTCATAGTTAAACATGGCATTATAGTCACCATTTTCATACATCTTAAGTAAATAATCTTCATCACCAGATACTCTTTCAACGCCTTTAAATAAATCCTTTAAATCATTAACTAAAGTATCGTTAGAAAGGTGCTGGCTAGTTAATACCTCAGGAGAACCTGCTAAACTATTTAAGAAACTTAAATAAGTAGTAGCACCGGTATTAGTCTTAGTAACAGAAGACATAACATATTTTAGATTGCCATTTCTAACACTATCTAAAATATCTTTATTATATACATCCTTACCAACAAACCCTAATTCTTCAGCTTTACTCTTTTCAATTCCAAGAACAACAGGATCAATAAAAGTAGACTTACTATCAGTTATAATACTACTATTATCAAGATTATATAACCATATAGAATTAGAAATCCACACTGCATCATACTTACTTGCATCATCATTTAATATATCTACAATCTCTAAATCTCCATAGTAATCAATAGATACATTAAAACCTTCCTTCTTCGCACACTTCTTAATATAACTTTCCATCCCTCTAGTTGAACTAGAAGCAATAATTTTAAAATTATTCTTACTCTTACCACCATTAAAACAACTATTAATAATAACAAAAATAACTACAAAGAAAATCATAATCCTTATAAAACTCTTCAAAGACTTATAATCAGTCACATACTCACCTTCTATCTACTTATTATAATACCATAAATACTAAATAATGACAATCACTCCAAAAGAAAAAATCAAGCATATGCTTGAATTTTTATTCACCTTTAATTATATCAAATACTCTTGTTACCTTTAGATCATAACTGATATAATCTAAGTTATTATCATATTGTTTTTTTACTTCTTCTTTAGTCATATTGTATTTATTTGCAAGTTCTTCTACTTTAGCTTCAACTTCTTCATCAGTTACTTCTATTTTTTCAACTTCTATTATTTTTTCAATAATTAATCTATTTTTAATTCTCTTTAAAGCTTCATCTTTATATTCTTCTCTTATTTTGTCTTCTGATGAATTTGTTATTTGATAGAATTGTTCAATAGTAATACCTTGCATCATAATATGTTCTTTGAAGTGTTCTAACATATGAGTAACCTCATCATCAACCATAGTATATGGAATATCTACTTCTGAATTTTCAGCAATCTTCACAAGTAATTCATCTATATATTTATCATCTGCCCTAGCTTCTTTACGAGTTTTAATATTCTCTTTTACTTGTGCTTCTAGCTTTTCTTTAGAATCTATTCCTTCCATATTTAAATCATCAAAGAAATCTTGATCTAATTCAGGTAGCACTGTTTGTTTTACTTCATGAATTTTAACTTTAAATACCACAGGTTCTCCTGCTAAATCTTCTGCATGATAATCCTCAGGGAAGGATACATTAACATCTACCTCATCCCCTGATTTATGTCCAATAAGTTGATCTTCAAATCCTGGAATAAATGTATTAGAACCAATTGTAAGTGAGTAGTTTTCACTTTTTCCGCCTTCAAAAGCCACACCATCTTTAAATCCTTCAAAATCAATTACTGCAATATCTCCAGACTCTATCTTACCATCTTTAATAACGATTTCTTTATAGTCTTCCCTCATATGTTTAATTTCATGTTCAACTTCTTCTTTAGTTACTTTTACTTCATCCTTCTTAACATCTAGTTTTTTATATTTACCAAGTTTAACTTCAGGTTTTAAAGTTAAAGTAAATACATATTCAATAAACTTCTCATCTGAAGTTCTAATATCTAATATAGGTTGAGATACAATTTGTAAATCTTTATTTTCTTCTATCATTTTATTATAAGCTTTATCTACACATATATTAGCTGCTTCATAGAATAATGATTCTACACCAAAATGTTTTAAAAATATATTTTTAGGTGCTTTACCTTTTCTAAATCCATCAATAGTCTTAGTAGCATTAATTTTCTTAAATGCTTTATCTAATGCATCGCTCCAATCCTTACCTTCTATTTTTACTATAACTTCTTTTAAATTCTTACTTTTTTCCATAATTACCTCCAACGTCTATATAGTATATAATAAATATTTATTTTAATCAAGCGTTTTTTTTATCTTTTGTATCTGTTCCTCATAATCATCACTGCTAGTTATAAAACTACCTACAACTAATATATCAGCATTAATACATAGTTTTGATGTAATATCATTAACTCCACCATCTACTTCTATTAAGTATGAATAATTCTTCTCTTTTCTAATTTTATCTAATTCATTAATTTTAACTGGACTATCGTAAATAAACTCCTGACCACCTTTACCAGGTTTCACACTCATAACAAGCACTAAATCCAAGTATGGTAGTAAATCTACAATCTCCTCTACTTTAGTATCTGGTTTAATAGACATACCTACCTTAATACCACAAGACTTAATAAAATCTATAACATCTCTATGATTATCCACTGCTTCATAGTGAAATGTAATAATTACTGGTTTTAACTCTCTATATAAATCAATATATTTTTTAACATCACTTACCATCAAATGTACATCAAGCGGAGTATTACAAGCACTAAGCAATTCTTCATACACATCATAGCTAACAGAATTATTATCAACAAAAATTCCATCCATAACATCAACATGCATAAAATCAGTGGATGTTAAATCTAATTTTTTTAAGCTATTTTCTAAATCATCTTTAATAGATAATATAGATGTTGAAATCATATTACACACCTCTAGTTTCTACTTCTTTAATAAACTTAATATAATTATCATATCTTGCTTTCAATATATTCTTATCAATTTGTTTTTTTATTTCACATTCATCTTCTTTATTATGCATACAATCTTTATAACGACACAATTCGCGATATTTATTAAACTCAATAAAATTATCTCTAATATCTTCCTTAGTCATTCCGATAAATGATATTTTAGAAAAACCTGGAGTATCAGCTATAAGTCCATCTAATGTTTCAATCAATTCTACATGACGCGTTGTATGTCTACCTCTACCAAGTGCTTCTGATACCTCTCCAGTTATCAAAGATAAATTACTATCTAATTTGTTTAACAACGTAGATTTACCAGCCCCACTTTGTCCGACAAAGACTGTTACTTTATCTTTAAATACTTCTTTAATTGTAAGATCAGTATATACTTTATATCCGATACTACGATAATAATCTAAAATTTTATTTAAATTATTTATTTCTATATCAGTTAATAAATCTATCTTTGATACATAAATAATTGGTTTAATATTATTATATTCAATAATACATAATAATTTATCAAGCAACTCTAAAGAGAATTCCGGTATCTTATTACTCGCAACAATAACTGCTTGATCTACATTAGAAATACTAGGTCTAACAAGTTCATTACATCTTGGTAAAATTTCTAGCAATAATTTATTATCAGGGTCAATTAAGGCATTATCACCAACAAGTGGTGTAATGCCATCATGCTTAAATTTACCTCTCGCTTTACAAATATATAAATTATTATCTACCTTAACTGTATAATCATTACTTATTTGTTTAACTATCTTTCCAATCATAAACTCTATTTAACTATTTTCCTTTTCTGTATCATCTGTAGTTGGATTAGTAGGCTTTGTATCATCACTCTTACAACTCCATTTAGCAACCAATGTAGTATCACTAGTAATCTTAGTATCAAAGTAAAATCTATTACCATTAAGCATCCAATATTCAAACTCACAATTTTTCTTAGTTGGATTACTTCTTGGTTCAGATGCAGTTTTATTATATTCAACAGTTTGACTAGCAATATTTCCAGTGCCACCATCTAAACTAAATGATACAGTTAAACTTTTAGCCTTAGCAGTAGTTATTTTTAATGTATCATTACTATTAACCTCACTACCAGCAGTTTTACTTTGTTCAATTATTGAACCTGGTTCTTTAGAAGTTGATTCTTTCTCATCAAAAGTACAATTAATCTTATTATCACTACAGAATGTATTTACATCATCTTTAGTATATTTACCATTAGTAAAATCAGGATATACAGTAATAAGTGTTGCATATGTTAACTCAATTGCATCTCCCTTAGTTAACTTCTCTCCTGCTTTAATACTTTGTTCAATAATAGTATTTTCTTTATAATTACCACTCTTATCAACCTTTTTAGCAGTAACTACAACACTAACACCAGCATCTTCTAATTTTTTCTTTACAGTATCGATATTCATACCTGTATAATCTTCAACAGTAATTTGTTTTTTTCCTTTAGATACCGTAATAGTAACAGTACTTCCCTTTTTAGCTTTACTCTTTTCTTTAGGATCAACCTTAGTTACAATATTCTTTTTGTATTTATCACTATATTCACTTTTCTCTTTAACTTTAAATCCTAAATCTTCAAGGACTTCTTTAGCATCAGATTTCTTTTCACCTACAATATCATTTGGAATAGTAATTTGTTTACTTGATAACTTACCAGCTATAACTGCAATTATAATACCTAACACTAGTACACCAGCAACTATTCCTAGTATTATCATAATCTTTTTAAAATTCTTATTCTCTTTAGCCTCATCTATAGATTCATCATCAGTATCTTCTTTAATATTCTTAAGTCTACTTAAATTAGGCATAACTTTAGTTTCATCTAAATCATTTTCTGGATACTGATAAGTAATTCTCTTCTCATCACTTCGAACTGGATCTAGACAAGTTTTAATATCTTCAAACATTTCACGAGCATTTTCATATCTATTTTTAGGATTTTTAGCGCATGCTCTAAGTACTACATTCTCAACGCTCTGTGGAATATCTGGAGAAATACTTCTTACCGAAGGGATTTGCTCACGCATTTGCTTAATAGCTATCTCAACAGCATTTTCCCCTTTAAAAGGAAGCTTTCCTGTAAGAAGTTCAAACATTAAAATACCAAGTGAATATATATCACTTTTTATAGTAGAACCGCTGCCACTAGCTTGTTCTGGAGGCAAATAATGTACTGAGCCCATTACGGAATTGGTTTGTGTAAGTTCATTATTATTAAGGGCCATTGCAATACCAAAATCAGTAATCTTAACTCGACCATCTTCTAAAATCATAACATTTTGTGGCTTAATATCACGATGAATAATATAACTATCATGAGCACACGATACAGCCGATGTTAATTGTAACATTATATCTATTACTTCTTCTAAAGTAAGAATACCACGTTTTTTTATTAAACTTTTTAATGTCTTACCATTTATATATTCCATTACTATAAAGTATTTACCGTCATCTTCGCCAACATCATATACCTCAACGATATTTGGATGCTTTAGTGAACTAGCTGAATTCGCTTCACGTTGAAATCTACGAACAAATTTCTCATCTTCTGCAAGATCACCTCTTAATATTTTTACTGCTACTTCACGTTCTAAAATTGTGTCAAACGCTAAATATACATTAGCCATTCCACCTTCGCCAATTGATTTAATTATCTTATAGCGATTATCGATTAATTGTCCCTTAATTATCATAATTATCCTCCTTATTCAAATATGCAATCGATATATTGTCGCTACCCCCTCTATTATTTGCTTTAAATATTAGTTTATCTAATTTCTCATCAATATCTAAATCTTTATTATTAAGTACTTTCATAATAGTATCATCATCAAGCATATTAGTTAATCCATCACTACATAAAAGTATTCCGTCAACTCCAAGTTCTACATTAAAGATATCCATTTCAACATCAGGAGATGCCCCGAGAGCACGCATAAGCACATTTTTCTTAGGATGATTTTTTGCATCTTCCTCACTTATTTCTCCTGATTTAACAAGTAAATTTACAAGTGTATGATCAACTGTTACTTTATGTAACTTTTTATTTTTGATAACATATCCAGATGAATCACCAATGTTTCCCATAAGCAAGAATTCTTTAGTAAGTATTGCAAGTACCATCGTTGTACCCATACCTGTACTCTCTTTGTGTTCAGCTACATATTTATATATAAGTGCATTAGCTTCTTTTACTATCTCACCAATCCAATTAATTGCATCTTTCTTGTTTCCTACACTACTAATACTTTTAAATCTAGTCGCAATATGGTTTAAAGCAATACTGCTGGCTACCTCACCATCTTTATGGCCACCCATACCATCAGCTACCGCCATTAAAACCTCACCACTAGCGTTTGTAACAATATTTACTGAATCTTCATTACGTTCTCTAACCTTACCTGGGTCAGTTATATAAGAATATCTCATAATCCCTCCTCAAAGTTAGCTCGAAGTTGTCCACATGCTGCAGATACCTTACTACCAAACTCTCGTCTTATTGTAACATTTATATTATTTTTTTTCAATATATCATAAAACTCTAATAAAGTTTTTTGACTACTTTTTTTAAATTCTATATGACTAGTCTCATTATACGGAATTAAATTTACATAGCAATTCATTCCTTTTAATAAATTACTTAATTCTATCGCACAATCTTTAGTATCATTAATCCCCTTAAGCATTATATATTCAAATGTAATCCGTCTATTAGTTACTTTTATGTAATCCTTGATAGAGTCCATTAACTCTTCTATTTTATAAGCCTTATTAATATTCATTAATCTACTTCTAATTTCATTATTAGGTGCATGCAAAGAAATAGCTAAATTAACTTGTTTATCATAATTAGTAAACTCTTTAATTTTAGGAATAATACCACATGTAGATACAGTTATATGACGACTTCCTAATGCTATACCATTGTTATCGTTAATTATATCAATAAAATTTATTACGTTATCATAGTTATCAAATGGTTCTCCTATCCCCATTAAAACTACATGTGATATTCTATCTTTAATATTCTCTTCTATTTTAAGTATTTGCAATACCATTTCATAGCTTTCTAAATTGCGAACTTTTTTAAGCCTTCCAGACTCACAAAATGCACATCCCATGTTACATCCTACTTGTGTAGAGATACATAGACTATTCCCATAATCATGGTACATTAATACTGCCTCTACTTTGTTGTTATCATATAGTCCAAACAAATACTTTTTAACATCTACATCTTCATTTTTCGCAAGTATCTCTAAATCATTAAAGCAAAAGTTTTCTTCAAGCAACTCTATTACACTCTTACTAACATTATGCATTTCATTAAAACTTTTAACTCTTTTATTATATAACCAATCATATACTTGTTTTGCTTTAAATTTTTTATATCCATTATCTACAAAAAACTCTTCTAAATCTTTTAAACTTATACCATAAATACTGCGCATAAATCACCTTTTCTATGTATATTTTATCATAAATAACAAACTAATGAAATACAAATAGAAAAAAATGATATAGAAATCTATATCACTTAATATATGGTAATTTTGTTATTGAACCATTTATATATTGTTGCATAATAGTCTGATCTGTTGCATCAACTAATCCATCTAAGTTAAGATCAGCAACATGTTTTTGTGCATCAGATAAATTATTTTTTGTACTATTACCTACATATAAATCTAACAATGTTTGATCAGTTACATCAACCAAGCCATCAAAGTTAATATCACCAAATAATTGTGATGGATGTGGCAATTCAGTAATTTCGCCTTCAAAATATCCTTCTAAAATAGTGTAATCAGAAATATTAACTTTTCCATCTAAATTCAAATCAGCTGCTTTTAACTCTGCCTCATTTAGTTCATAGCCTGCAATATCTGATATATATCCTGAAAGAATAGTTTTATCAGTAACATTAACTATTCCATCTGAATTAACATCCCCATAAATAATCTTTCCATTATTTTCATTTGAAATATTGTTACTATTTTTTTTCTTTGCTGCAATTATATCATCTTTCTTACAGTATGAACGGAATTTCTTATATCCTGCACGACAAATATAATTTCCAATTTTATTTATAGGTGCCGAAGAACCAGCACGATATTCGACTGCATAGTTATTTAACAAACTAAAATCAGTAATAGTAGTAGCTCCATCGCCATCAACATCACCTAATAAAATTTGATAATCATCAAGTAATTTTATACCACTAACATATTCTCTAACCAACGTTGCATCACTTGTAGTAATTTTATTATCTCGATCAACATCCCCAATACGATAAGCTTTTTCAGTTAATTCTCTATAACACTCATAACCATTACTTTTTTTTCTTAATGTATACCCTGAATCACAAGTATACTCAGAATCATTTGCAACAGAATTTCCCATCAAATTTGAAAAATTACCAATTTCAAATACTCCAACAACTGCAAGAATAGCAACAATAATAATCCCAACTATTAAAATCTTTTTATTTTTTTCAGACCTAATTTCTTCATTACTAGGTCTACCTACATGTTTTTTCATATTTATCTCTCCTCCATATTTATACATTTTCTTTCTTCTTATACATAACAAGCACTGTAGTTCCCGCAACAACTAAAGTTAATCCAAATACTATTAATGCTACTGATATTGTTTTCTTTGTATCTGGCGTTGGAACAACTTCTTTTGGTATTGGAACAATAACTTCTACTTTATTTGTTACTTTATTAGTAACGCCACCATTATCTTTTACACTAATATTTGCAACATTAGGAATAATGTAACCAGTTTTAGTTGCATTAATATAATTAGATAAATCATAATTATCTTTTACCATAGTTGTAATCATAAATTCATATTCGTGACCATAGAAATCATCTGTTGCAAGATAATCTGCTTTCGCAATTGCATCAATAACAAGAGAACCATCTTTCTCAGTCATAGTTACAGTAAATTTATTAGTTACATCTACACCTTCATCATTTTTAATAACAATCTTAGATTTATCTTTAACAGTAAGACATGGTTCTAAAATATCATTAAATTTATATTCAGTATATTTATTATCACTTCCATCTAAGTTAATATAAGGAACACGATGAGAAGTTGTATAAACATATTCTTCTAAACGTTTAACTTCTTTTTTATTTACACTCTTTACAGGATCTTCAACGCTAAATGGAATTAGTGAATCAGGTGAAAAATTAAACATTCCTCCCCCAAAGCCTTCATATGTTCCACCATTTCTATCCCACCAAGATTTTAAGAAATCAGGCTCGCCTAGATAGTAAGTTAGATTAAAACTTCCTCCACTAAATAAAATAGTTGACCAAGCATATTTATACTCTCTATCACTATAAGTTTCTAAGTTGGATGACTGAATTGCATTTTCCATACTAACTAATTGTTCATAATCAGTTTCACTAGTTAATTTGTCTTTAAACAAGTGTTGTCTAGCTTCTTTTGTAGTACAATTACCTTCATTATCAAACGCTGTACAAACTTGACTATAGTTTTCATAAATATATGCTTTATCAACACCAGTTCCCATTTTAAAAGCTTGAGAAAAATCTAAATCTTTAAATGTTCCATAACCTTTTAAATCAAGTTTATTCCCATCTTTATCTAAAAAGTCATACTGTAAATTAACTGAACGTAATCCATCAAGAATAACACGCATATCATTAGCATAAAAATTAATACTTGCTTTTTCTGATTGATAATAATTACCATCAGTGTATTTAAACTTTTTAAATAGTGTTCCACCTTGACCATTTGTACCAATCTTACAGTTTTTAACAGTTATTTTTAAATTAACTTGTTTCCCTTGATACATTCCAACATTGTTATATAGTATATACATTTTTCCACTAGAACAATCTGATTCACTATCTACATAGAAAACTTTACTTACCGTATAATCTACATCTGAATCATAAAATACTTTTTTAGCAAATACTTCATTAGCTGATGATAATAAATGATAATTACTAGCAGTTGCCTTAGTGTTTTTCGTATTAAATGTCCAACCATAATTAGCATCTATCTTATAACTACTTTCACTTCCTTCCGTAATCACATTAATAACACTCTTTGCTTTAATTACCAAAGGCATTATAAGCATTACTATAATTAGTAACAATAATTTTCCAAGTTTCTTCATGACTCCTCCTCTACTTTAGATAAATAATACCAAATAAAAGAGATAATGTCAATGCATCATCTCTTAACTTTACACTTTTTTACACCATAAATTATCAAAATTACAATTGATATAAATGATATAAAAATTCCTTTACCTAATCCTTCGGAATAATAAACTAATTTTATCTTATGATTACCTTTATCTAAGTTTATACTCATAAAGTCTCCAACACTCTTATTAATTTTTACTCTTTTACCGTTATCGTAAGCTATCCAGCCCTTATCATAAGGGATTGCTAGAAAAAGATTTGATTTAGTATCAGTAGTAATATTGCCTTCAACTTTATTATTTTTAACTTTAACATCTTTTAGCTGATTATTCTTTAATTTATTATAAACTTTCTTAAATACTTCTTCATCAAAATAATATAAATATGCTTTATCCTTCCTTTTTATCATCGAATTATCAAGGCGCATCAGAATAGTTGAATTCTCATATTTATTATCTAATACTACTGTACCTACATTCTCACTATCAAGAGACTCTACATACTCATCATTTATATATATTGTTTCATAAACTGACCAGTTAATAGCTACATCATAATCGACTGTTAAGTATAGTTTTTTATTACTAGTATTGATATCAAATTCATATGTTCCATCACTAATATATCTTTTAGATAGAGGTTTTAATATTTTATCATTAATACCACTTATCATACTTACAAATTTATTAATATTTTCAAAACTATTTTTATTATTTATCTTATATTCTTTAGCGCTCTTATTAATTATATATCCTAGTGATAACGCATAAGGGTTTTCATAGATATATACATTTTTCTTCTCATACTTTTTCTTAAACGAATTATATTTAGTAATAACAAATTTAGATTTATAATTATAATATGTATCTTCTAGTTTATCTTTGCTATTAATATATTTAAATCCAAGTAATGAATCATAAATAGGTAATTTATTTAAGTCATAGATGAGTGTTGTATAAGTAAGTGAACCACCATGTTTATGAAAGAATCTATAAAGATCACCATCATTAGTAGATAGCGCAGTTGTAAAGCCATGCGTACCACAAGTATGACTATCTAAATAACTATAATAATGATTACCATCAATTCGATAGAAATTATTATCAATACCATTTAAATTATGACATGATTCATTATAAAATGTTGCATAGCTATTAACTACTCTTAATGATTTTACTGTAACTAATGTATCTATATAATTAAATGTTAACTCACCAAGAACAAGTATAAGCATAATAATACTTACAATTACTTTTTTATTTATTCTTGTATAGATAAAGAAAAGTATCAGATATATAATAGCAAACACCACACTAATTATAATATCAGTTTTAGATAAAAATACCAAATAAATATTACTTACTTTATGACTCACAAATATATATAAAATAATTAGTATAATAAAATATCTTACTTTAATCTTATCACAGTTATAAAAACATTTAGCAGCTAAATATATCGTAAAGAATGTATAAAAATAAGTAAACCTTGATATATATCCATTAGGGAATGAAAATGCTTGCCAAAACAATTGTAATTGGGGAATAACTAAACTAGCTATAAAGAATAATACAACAATTAAACTAAGGATCTTTTCCTTTCTTTTAATCTTCTTATTAAAGAAATATAATATTGATAACGCAAAACAAAATAATGATACATATATTACCGGTCTATTTCTACCAAGTACTGATGCAGTATTATGTGTACCAATATAAGTTTTAGAAAAGACATTCCCTAAAAATGTTTTATAAATACTAGATATTTTAAAGTCAAGTAAACTTTTATCTAGTTCAAAACGCATAACATGACTTATATTAATAATACTTGGAATTAAAATTATTGAAGCAATTCCACCAGCAAGTAAACTAAAGCAAGCAAATCTAATCATTATCTTTCCATACTCTTTAATCTGTTTAAACTTATATAAGCAAAATAATTCATACAAGAAATAAATAACACAAAATATACATAACATATATGCCATATAAAAGTTAAACATGATTGCAAGCGATAATGTAATTGTATAAAATATTGGTTTTCCTCTAATTAATCTATTTATTCCAATCATTACAAGTGGCATCATATATATTACATCAAACCACATATTATTAAAGTAATATACCGTTGTAAATCCCATTAAAGCATAACTAGTAGAAAAGATTAAATTAGTAAACTTAGTTCCATATTTATAATTTAGGAACATATTCATAAATAAGCCACATAAACCAAACTTAATCATTAGAATAATAAAAGTCATAAATGGTGTATCTACTTTTGATACAAACATATATAAAATATTAAATGGACTAGCAAGATAGTACCCAAATGTACTTGCCATGTTTCCACCTAATCCTTTAGAGAAAGAATAAAAAATTGAATCATTTCCAACAAATACATCATGAATATAATTATAAAGTGAATTATACTGACTAGCCATATCCGCAAGCAAATAATTCTCTCCATTTTTAAAATTAGTACCATGACTTATTATTTCTAATCCAACAGTTACCCCTACTATTATTACAATAGGAATAATAAATGCACATATATTAATTAATATTTTTTTTCTATCTAACTTCATATTTTTACCTCAAAATAATTATATATAATTTTTTTATTTTTAGCGCTAACACATAATACATGGTAAACAAGATTGCTTACATTATGTGATGAATATAGATATTACTATCATTCATTTACAGACTCGCTACGTATAATTATACTCCTTTCAGCCATGCCGTTCAAGCAGTGGGAATTTCCCAAGAGTTAGGATTATACTGTGTATGTTTCTAGCTTATTAAAAATGTTCATTATAAAAGTCTATTTTATAATGAACATTCATTACATTCAAAACTAAATTATCCACATAACTTACCGGCTCCACTCACGTGACTTCGTCACAATCGTTCCGCACCTAACGGCAAATTACGCTCCGCTATTTGCCTATTACAAATCCTTGTTTCACAAGGATTTGCACTCGCATCTAGTTTCTTACCCCGTCCTTACTTTACTCCTCCATAAGGTTTTAGTCTCACATTCACTCAGATTAGAGTTCAGATTTTGAGAGAACTATAACTGGGCGAACAGCGCCGCGGTTGCTGCTGACGCTAATGCCGACAAGTCCGACGGACCCAACGACGTCCCAAACATAAGACGACGAATCGCTGTATGGACTACTTGTCCAATACCAATAATTACTATTGTATACCCAACTTGGTGTATCATCTGTTTTTAGACCAACTTGATAACAACTTTCTGTACATTCTTGTTGGACTTGATATCCCAACCCATTTCTTAACTCATCTATAGTAATCAATCTTACTTCTGTTGCTGCTGGGGCTTTTGCTGCTTTCCATGCATCAACTGCAGTTTTTATATATGACCCTTCGTATGAATTACTACTTGAATGATATTGCATTCCTGTATAACCATTACTACTATAAGTTTTTGCATCTGAAGGTTTATAATCTGATATTTCTTGAGCACTTAATGGTTCTGCTTTTAATAATTTAACTGTAGCCTGTGTAGTATCACTATTCTCTATTACATAGTAGTTTACATTATTATATGTTACTTGATTACCTACAGTATATGCTGTGTATGTTGGTGCAGGTGGAGTTTTATCACTTCCATATGCGTAATCTACTGTTCTTCCTGCAACTGTGCATCCTGTTAGATATACACTAGAATCACTATTCAATTGGGTTGTTGAACATACTACTTCATTTCCACTATATTCAATGGTTAACTCTGATACATCTGTTGGAAATTTTCCTGTATCTAGTAGATATCCTGCTATCGCAAGTTCAATACTACGTCCATATGCATCAATACTTCTCTTATCTGCTGATACTCGTGCCTTTCTTATTATGTTCATTACTAAAGGTGTAACAATTAGGGCAATTATTGCCATGATAACTAATACTGCAATTAACTCTATTAAAGTAAATGCAGATTTTCTACTTTTCATTTTCATAATTATTTCCTCCTTCATTAAATTTTCATTTCATTTTACATGTAAAAATACATAAATATTTAAGATAGTGTATGAAACATTACCTTTCCTATTTACACATCAAGTTTATCATGATTTTTCTACTAGGTCAATACTTTTTACAAAAAAATGCAGTTCTAGATTATGCCCAAAACTTACCACCTGCTCTCTAAGAAAATAATATCAAAAAACAGAATAAGAGTAAAGAAAAATATTTTTTCCATTAATTTACATCTAATAGTATACGTGCTATAATATAAGCACAAAGGGGATGATATTTATGAAAATGTTACCAATAGGAAGAGATAATTTTAAAGATCTTATGGATAATGATTTATATTATGTAGACAAGACTGATATAATTGAACAGTTATTATATAATAAGAATTATGTATCTTTGTTTCCTAGACCTAGAAGATTTGGAAAAAGTTTATTTATATCAATGGTAGATCAATTTTTTAATATTGAGTATAAAGATAGAAATAAGAATTTATTTGATGGTTTAAAGATAAGTAAGAGCAATTATTATAACAGATTGTCATCTAATCCAGTTATAAAACTAGATTTTAAAAATTTAAAACAAAATAATTTTGAAATTATGTATAATTCTTATAAAGAAATGATTAGAAAATTATACTCACGAAAA
>CAMJTE010000004.1 GCA_946408655.1 uncultured Caryophanales bacterium
TTGAGGTGTTAGATTGAATAAGGTAACAAATAATATAACTGATGTATTAAAAATATTTGAAGAAAATGGATATGAAGCATATTTTGTTGGGGGATATCCTAGAGATTTATATTTAGGTCTTGATACGATAGATTATGATATTACAACCAATGCAACTCCAAAAGAAATGATGAAGATGTTTGATATAAAGAGTGAGTGCTATGGATGTGTTAAATTTACATATAAAAAGAATAAATTTGAGGCAACTACATATAGACGTGATATTAAATATGCTGATAATAGAAAACCAATTGAGATTGAATATGTTAATGATTTAAAGACTGATTTAGAAAGAAGAGACTTTACTATTAATACATTATGTATGGATTCTTCTGGTAATATTATTGATTTGTTAAATGGTAAAAAAGATATAGATAATAGAATAATTAGAGTTGTAGGTAATACTAATAAGAAACTTAGTGAAGATGCACTGCGTATTTTAAGAGCACTCCGTTTCGCAACAACATTAAATTTTAAACTAGACTCAAAGTTAATAGAAGGAATAAAAAAGTATGGTTATTTAGTTAAAAACTTATCATACGATAGAAAGAAAAGTGAACTTGATAAAATATTTGCATCACCTAATTTTGAATATGGAATAAAACTTATAAGAGAACTAGACTTAGAGAACCCACTAGAGATAAACACTTATAATTTAAAGCAAACAACATATTTAGTGGGAGTTTGGGCACAACTTAATACAGATAATTATAAATTTAACAAGTCAGAATCTGATACTATTAAAAAAGTAAGAGAATTATTAGAATTAGATATTCTTAACCCTAAGATAATATATAAGTACGGTCTTTATCCAATTACAATAGCAGCAGAAATAAAAAACATTGATATTGCTAAAATAAATCAAATATATAAAACACTAAAAATTAAAAATAGAGGAGAAATAGATATTACTCCTACACTAATATGTGATACATTAAATATGGAACCAAGTAGTATGCTAAACATGATAATTACGGATATAGAAGAAAAAATAATAGATAATAATCTTGAAAATGATGAGAATAAAATCGTAAAATACTTAAAAGAAACATACCTTTAAATAGGGTGTTTTTTTATGAAAAAAATATTTCTGATAATTATACTATGTTTATCCAATGTGTTTATTTTTTATAGTAGAGATAAAGAAGTATCGATAGAGAAGATAGATATCAATTTACAGTTTAACGAATTAGGAATAATATTTTTAGATTTAAATGATTCTAATACTTTGTTAATTAGTCTAAATAATACTAATATATTGTATATTGTTGATTATAAAGATTCTATTAGTTTAAAAAAAGAACTAATTTATCTTGGAAAAAAAATAGATTTTATTGTAATGAATAAAGAGTATGAAATTGATATTAATGCTCCTAAAAAAATAGTAAATGAAAGATTAAATATTAATAATATTATATTTAATAATGGTATTTATAAATCAATAAATTATAATAATAACTCACTTTGTATTAATAGTTCTAATTGTGATTATGCATATTATAGTACAAATAATATTAAAGTTAATAATAATAAAGTATTATTTATAAGTAAAAATATAAAGATGAGTGATAAATTATATGAAGAGTGGGTAGATATATATAAATTAAATAATAGTGTATATACAGTTTTAAAAATAAAAGATACATATCAAGTATTAGAGATAATAAAAAACATATAGAGCTATATGTTTAAAAGATATACAGATAAACTTAATATGGTTGCAAATACATTCCATATAACATAAGGAATAAACCATTTAGACTTAGTTTCATTGTATAAAAATAATGAACTAATAAGAACTATTACAGTATCAACAAAAGCAATAAATGGACTTTTTACAATAAAGAATAAAAAAGTAAATATTTGATTAGAAAAATAATTAATAATTAAACTTTTATAATAATCAATACTTTTATTTTTATTAGTATAAAGTCCGATTGCAATCAATATATATAGTATAGTCCATACTATTGGAAATACAATACCAGGTGGCGCAAAGAATGGTTTCTTAATTGAATCATAAAAAGATGTATCAGTTCTAAGAATTAAACTAGATAAAAACCATGGTAATAAACATATAAGAAATTTTACTGCGCTTTTAATAATATTTTTCATAAAGTCCTCCTTTACATATTTTATGAAATGTATTAAAATATTATTACGAGGAATAAGTAGGTGAAAAAATGAATATAACGCTAAATAAAAATGATGAAATCGTTATGAAGTTATTACATTATTTTATAATAGAACAAAATTATAATCCAGTTGTTTTACATGGAGCTAAAGATGAAATATGGTTAGAAAAATCAGATGGTGATTATAAAATAATTAGAATAGTAAGTAATTATATCCATAATAATGAACAATTAGGATTTGATATATATAGAACAAAACAAATTATTAAGAAAATTAGAAAGAAAATGTTTTTATTTAAAGTTCCATCATTAAGTATATTTGTGAATTTAGGAGATAGTGTACAGTTAGATAGTATAAAAGACAATAACATATCACTTGCCAGATTATCTGAATTTGAGGATATTAAAAAATATGATTTTATAACAAATAGTTTTCCTAATATACTAGAAGTTGAACAAGATAGTAAAAAAGGCATTGAATTATTTGTTAAACTTACTAATGAAATTAATATGAAAAATAAAGTAGAAAATGATAAAGCAGAAGAAATATTTTCTAAGAAGAAACCAGTAATTACATATATACTTATTTTAATAAATTTAATAATGTTTATAATAAGTGCATTAGATAGTGGAGACTTCTTTAATATAAGTACTAATACTATTTATAAATATGGTGGCTTAGTTAGTAGAGATTATTTAAGTAGTATTACAGATTATACAAGAATATTTACAAGTGGATTTTTACATGCTGGATTCATTCATTTTATATTTAATATGTATGCTCTTTATGTAATAGGTCCGCAGATAGAAAGCTTCTTTGGTAAATTTAAGTATTCAATAATATATATAGGAAGTATGATATTTGGTAATTTATTATCACTACTATTCTTAAATGGTAATGTAATAAGTTGTGGAGCATCAGGTGCGATATTTGGACTTTTGGGATCACTTTTATACTTTGGATACCATTACAGAGTATATTTGTCTGATGTAATTAAGTCACAAATAATTCCTTTAATTGCGATAAATCTAATAATAGGTGTTATGTTATCAGGAGTTAATGTAATTGCCCATGTTGGTGGATTAATAGGTGGATACTTAGTATCTAAAGCAGTAGGAGTTAAATATAAAAGTACTAAGGTAGATCAAATAAACGGTATAATAATGAGCCTAATATTTGCTGGATTCTTAGTTTATATGATATTCTTCAGGTAGTGTTAACTAAAAATGGTTGACAGAATAAATTTTATATACTATAATATACCTGTAATTAAAAAAAGGAGGTGTATTATGGCAGTTAAATTAAGATTAAAAAGAATGGGAGCTAAAAAGAAACCATTTTACCGTATTGTTGCAGCAGATTCTAGAGCCCCAAGAGATGGAAGATTCATAGAAGAAGTAGGATATTATGATCCAACAAAAATGCCTGCAGTTGTAAAAGTAGATGAAGATAAAGCAATGAAATGGTTATCTACAGGAGCAATCCCAACTGATACTGTAAGAAATATATTCAGTAAAGAAGGAATTATGAAGAAATTCCATGAAAGTAAAATGAAGAAATAAGTAAAGAGAGGCAATTATGCAGTTAGTAGAACTTACGGAATTTTTAGTAAAAAGTTTAGTTTCCAATAAAGATGTAGTCGAGGTTAATGTTGCTGAAGAAAACAACGTAAAAGTTGTTCAAGTGCTAGTAGCTGAAGATGATATTGGAACAGTAATTGGAAAACGCGGAAATATTGCTAATGCAATTCGTACAATTATTCAAGCTAGTAGCTACCATAATAAAGATGGTAAAGTTAGAATAAATTTTGATACAAAGTAAGAAGAGAAATCTTTTTATTTTTTTTTAATTAATTATTTCTTTGCCAGGATTAGAATTGTAATAGTATAATCTATCGAAAAGATAATATACTTTATCCTTATCAATTTCAAAAACTAAGTTTTTATTACGATATCTTCCTGCATCATTACCACTTTTACTAATTCTAGATATTAAGCTGGCATTAATATTACCATTTTTAAGTAAATACATAAATTTTCCAAAACTTTTTAATTTATATACATCAATTTTGTAATTCTTAAAATATTTCTTTCCTTTAACTCTTTTTTGCATTGCATAAACAATAGCCATCCTTTGTAATTTAATCATAAGATGATTATATAGTGTTTTAATATATATGAAAGACTTTCTTTCTATTAGATTTTCATCTAAATCATATACATCAAGAAATATTTTATCATCATCCATAGAAAACTGAAAATACCACTTACTATTAACTAAAGTTTTATCTTTAAAATTTATTTTAGTAAACAATGTTTTCTTATTACGATATACTTGATCATAACTTCCATATTTTTCAACTATTCTATCAATTTCTGGAAAAGTAGGACCATCAAAAGCAGCTGAAAATAGAAATAGGGGATAAGTACTATTAATAGTTGTACATTTAACCTCTATACCATAAAAATCCGGAAAATACATACTATCAGGATTTTTACCTAACTCACGTTCAAAAGTAATACCAACATTACCAAAGCTATTATCATTAGCTCCAGATATCCAATCTCTTTTTAGAATGTTTTTAAATTCATCAACAATAGGTTTTATCGTTTTATCTATTTCTTTTATATACATTTTCATCACCCCGCAAACAACAATATCATATTAGATAAGTGATTGCAAATGACGCTTTTTGATGATTTACTTTAAAAAAAATACAAAAAATAAATATTTGAATGTAGATTTTAAATAATTGCAAAAAAAATATACGAACTTATTAAAAAACGTATATTTCTAATTTTTTACAAAAGTTTCATTTTTTTCTTTTCCACATAATTCATCTATATCAATATCATACATTTTACAAAGCATTATTAATCTATCAATTGGAATAACTATTTTACCATTAAAGTATCTCTGACAAGTTGCACCTGTACATTTAATACTTTTTCCAATTTTTTCATATGAGCTTTTATTTTCGTTTTTTAATGTATTTAAATTAGAAAGTAAGATATTATAATTCATTTTATTAATACTTTCCTTAAATTCAATTTTTTTATCAATTCCAAGTACACAAGACATACTAACTTTATAAAATACTGATAAATCATCTACAATTTTTATTGGTATCATAACAACACCACGTTCCCAATTATTATAAGTTGTTCTTTTACATCCTAATGCTTCTGAAACATCATTTTGTGTAAATTCTTTTTCATTCCTTAATCGTCTTAAATTATTAGAATACATATAAACACCCTGTAATTATTGTCGCATTTTTTCCAATATTTTCCATGTTTTGACTAATGTATGTAATAAAAATGCTATTTTTTTCTTAATCTGGGTTATAATAATTATATATAGAACTATAGTGTAAGAATAAAAGAGGTGTTTATAATGGCAAAAGAATCAAATAATTTATATGAGCAGGTATATTTATTTTTCTTAAAAAAGGATGCAAATGATATTGTTTTTCACTATATTAGAAGAGGAATGAACTTAATATTTAATAGCGATTCATTATTAATTACTAGTATAAATGATTCATATGTTATAACGGTTATTAATAAAAATAAAAAAAAATATTGGAATTTATATTCCAATAAAACTAGTAATAGTTATAATTTGTTATGTAAAAAAGGCAATCTAGAAGATGTATTTCAATTTATATATAAGATATAATTACTATTTTTCTATTTAATTATTATAACCGCTCGGTCATATCTAGCGCCACAAAAAAATCCTACATCAGTAGGATAATTGTAGTCAATTGGTGCGAGTGTCGTAGATATCTACAACTTTTCACAAGTACGAATGATATAAATATCACTCACTAATAAAAATATAGCACAATTTTTAAGAAATTTGAATAGTTTTAACAAAAAAATTAAAAAGTATGATATAATAACTCTCGCATTAAGGGGGAATTTGTTATGGCAAATTTAAGAATTGGTTATTTATTTAAAAAGAAATATGTTAAATATGAAAACAAAAAATATGAAATTTTTGAGTTTATTGATTATGTAGCTGGTATTGGTTTTACTAACACTGAAAATAATGATAGAATTAATGTTTTAAGTGGAAACTACAACGGAACATATGCAAGTTTTATAAATAAAAACGGAAATGAAGAAGAATTTGTTTTTTTAGCAGATAATCTTGAAGATGCTTTGAAAGTTAATGATAATCATGTTAATTTTATTGCAATTAGAAACAAACGAATATCATCTACTGGTAAGTATTATTTAAGAGGAGATAATGGAACTAGTTTATCAAAATTAATAAATGAAGATTTAATAACATATTTACAAAATAATGATAAAAAAGGACAATCGGATTTTGATGAAGATGAATTTGAAAAAACTAGTGATATATCGTCTATGTATTCTTCAATCAAAAAAACAATAATTTCGCAAGATGAACAAATAATGCAAATATTAACTGCACTATTTAAAAATCAAAAGGTTGTTAATTCTGATTTAGATATGGATTTAGTTGCCAAATTAAAAGAAAATATTTTAATTTATGGTTCTACAGGAACTGGAAAAACTGAAATATTAAAAAGAATATCTAGATTGTATAATATACCTATAGTTATTGAAGATGCAACTGCGCTTTCTGAAACAGGTTATCAAGGTAGAAAAATAACCGATATGCTTGAAGACTTATGTCTTGCAGCAAATAATGATATTGAACTTGCTGAAAAAGGAATATTAGTTATTGATGAATTTGATAAACTTGCTGAAAAATCTGGGGATAGTCAATCTCATGTTTCTAGACTAGGAGTTCAAAGATCACTATTAAAATTACTTGATGGAACATTATTTTATTTTGATGATAAAAAATTTGATACATCGAAATTAACAGTTGTTGGATTAGGTGCTTTTACTGGAATTACAAAAGGCGACGATTATAAGCAACTAACAACTGATGATTTTATGAAATATGGAATTATGAGAGAATTAATTGGAAGATTTTCAAAAACTATTGCTATGAATCCATTATCAAAGGAAGATATAATAAAGATACTAAAAGAATCTGATTTCAGCCCATTAAATACATATAAAAAATTATTTGATATGTTAGAAGTAAATTTTGATTTTAGTGATGAATTTATTGAATATATAGCTGAACTTGCCATTGCAAAACAAAGTGGTGCCAGAAGTTTAAAAACTGTATTTGATGATTGCATTAGTAGTGCTTTATTTAGAATTTTTGCAGGAGAATATTCAAGTATTTCACTAGTAAAACCTGATGATGAAAATAATAAACCTTATGTGTTAACAAAAACTAAAGAAAAAAAACATGGATTTTTTGGAAGAAAATAAAAGACAATTACATATCAATTTCGTAATCGTCTTTTTCTTTATCATTATCATTTTCTTTATTCCAAATATAATCATCTTGAATTGATTCAATAGTTTTATCACTAAATATATTGTGAGTATATAAATCTTTTGAAAAATTCCAATAATCTTCTCGTTCTTTTTCTTTTCCAAACATTTTATCTTTAATAAATTTAACTAATCTATCAAATAGATTTTCAAAGAAATTAATCGTATTTTGTAGTTTAGAGTTTTTATCTTTAAGATCATCAATTTCATTTTCTTGTTTATCTATCTTTTTCTCAAGAGATTTTACTTTAATGTTTAAGGCATCATTATTTTCAGTTAGTATTTTAACTTTTTCTCTATTTTCTTTTAATTCAGTTTCAACATCATTTAAGGTAATAGATAACTTTTGCATTTTCTTATATTCTTTATTGGTTGAATCTACTTGCTGAAGAAATTTATCAATTTTATCTTTGTCATCTTTATTTAAAACATATTTATCTTTGTTAGTAAAAGTAGTTTTTAAATTATTAACTATATCTTTAACTTCATTAGAATTATTATCTAGTTCTAATGATTTTTTATTAGCAATTTCTAATCGTTCTTTATTTTTAGATAATTCTACTTGCATTTCAATATAGTTTCCCATATCTTTAACATTAATATCTTTATTTCTACCTTTTTGTTTAGTCTTTAATACATTATTTAAGCCATATTCTTTATTAAAACTAGCAATACATAATGTTCTCATTTTATCTTGTAGTTCAATTAATTTTGTTTTCGTAAATACATCTGATTTACCAACTTGTTTAGACATACCATTTTTACTTTTATATTTAATAGGGACACCAACAATATGCATATGTGGACTAGTTTCATCATAATGAATAATTGCACTTGCTACTTTAAAGTTAGGAATTAAAGTTTCTAAATCTTTAACTTGTTCTTTATATACATTAGACATTTTATGCTTAAACTTATCATCTTTAGTATCCCAATATTTTTTATCTCCAAGTTCAATAATAATTTCACAAGCCAAATCATTTTTAGAATTATCACTAATTTTTTTGAAATAATCATCTATTTTTCTATCATCTCTAGTTTGTTTAGAATTGTATTCTAATCTTGCTTCTTCAAATTCATCTTTATATAATTTTTGAACATCACTATATAAAGAATTTGTTCCCCTAACTATTTCAATTAAGTGCTGTTTATCATCATACTTACGATAATTATGCTTATCTACTCTTGATAATTGTCTAGCATTTTGAATAGCATTATTTGATAGAGAAGTAGTTCCACTAGCATTAGATTTTGCTCTTGTTCTTGATACATTTTTTCTATTTTTATCACTACCCAAATGTAGTGAATAAGCAAGTTCTGACATATATAAATCACATCCTTTCTTTGCATCTATTTTGTTTATGACAAAATATTTAACCCCCTAGGTATTTTGACACGAGTATCAAAATTACCTGTGGGCTAGGAATTCCCTAGAACCCTTTTGACTTATTCCATATTGTTTTAAAACTTCGTAATAAAACAAAATTACATAAATCTTATAAAATGCTTTTCCCACTTTCATCAGCAAAGCTGACAAAACGTGTACGCATTTTATTCATCGGTATCTTCTTCATATAATAATTCTTTTCTTACAGGTTTAACACCTATTTCAATAGGTACAGGTTCTTTCATATAGATAACACTATCATTAGATTCATCAGGTATATAATCAAAAGCACTATCTATATCTTGCATTAAGAATTCATCTCTACCACGAATATAGAGTATTCCATATCTATATTCTTTCATTTTCATATCAGGATCTATTTTACAATAATCTTCCATAGGAAATATTCTTATAATAGCTCTATTATCTCTTACATAATCAAAGTAAAATACTTTATCTTCCACATAATAGATTGCTTCTTCAAAACCTACATCATAATATTGTCGGAGTCTCATAATATGCTGTCCTATTTCATCTTCTGGTAAATAATTACTAAATCTTAAATAACCAACTAAATTGCCAAATAATGTAGGTGTTTTTACATCTAAATAACCTGCTTGTACTAAATCATTACAAGGTTTACAAATTGACTCTCTAAAATTAACATTATCGACATAAATATATTCGTGCATTATTCCTAATTTTATTTCATCAACATAAGTCATTATTAAATTTGCTTTTTCTTCACGAGTATAGTCTTTCCAAGTTTTATTTCTTTTATCATACTCATCTTTTAATTTAACTCTATTGATATAATCAATATCTCGCTTAAGTAAGATATCTTGTGGAGTATAATTTAGTTCTTCACTATTTTCAGTTGCATTTAATTCGTCTTCAAGTTTAGTAATAGTATCATCAACAATTTTCTTTTCAGCATTGTATTCTTCTAAATCAAATGCACCTGAAATATATGCTTTTCTAATTCTTTCTAATCTATCATTCTGCTTTTTAATTTCTTTCTTTAATTCTTCTTTTGGTTCATCAAATTTTTGTTTAATCATTGGTAAAAAGAATTGATTAACAACACTATCATATTCCACTAATTCATCTATAAAAGTATCAAAGTATTCTTCAATAGTTTTTTCTTTAATTGTAATTTTACAATCATTACAATAATAGTAATAATAAGTGTGCCCATTTTTCTTGGTAGTTGCTTTACCACCCAGAATTCTATTACATTTAGGACAACATAATTTTTGTAAGAATAAATAAGTTACAGTTCTTTGATAACTTCTTGAATTTCGTTTCTTTTGAACTTGGCATTCTTCCCATTTTTCTTTATCAATAATAGGTTCAACTACATTAGAGTAGTAAGTAGGATTTTTCGTTCTTTTACCATGAACAAAATCGCCTTTATATATTTCATTTTCTAGTATTGCAACAATAGATGAATCTCGCCAATTAGTTTTACCTAATACTTGTTCTTCGTTTAAAATATTACTTATCTTTTGATAAGAATTACCATTGTAATATAAATCAAATATTCTTTCTACAACATCTTTTGTAGAATAATCAATAACTAATCTTTTATCTTCGTGTTTATAACCTAAAGGTGCTTGATTTGGTATATGACCCATTTTTATAGCACCTGCTAGACCTATTTTAGTTCTTTCACTAGTTCTTTCAATTTCATTTTGAGATACTGACATAAGTAAACGAGATACCATTTTACCATTAGCATTAGTAGTATTTATTTCATCATTAGCACAATCTAAATAAGCATCATTTTCATCAAGAAAAGTCATTAACTTTTCCCAATCATAAATACTTCTTGTTATTCTATCTAATTTTAAGGCTACTATTGTGTTTATTTTCTTATTTTTGATATCTTCCTTTAATCTTTCAAATTCAGGTCTATAATTACCCGTTTTAGCACTTATTCCAGCATCAGTATAATAATCTACAATGGTATAACCTTTAAACTTACAAAATGCTTCTAATCTTTCTTTTTGCTCTGGTAAACTAAAACCTTCACGAACTTGATCTTCGGTTGAAACTCTCATATAAAGACCACATAATTTCTTTTCTTCCATTAAATCACTCTCCAATCTTCAAAGAAAAAAGGCGTCAAAAGTATTAAAGTGCTTAATACTACTGACACCTCTTAAAGTCTAAATAATTATAAAATATTTTCTTTATCATCTATTTAACCCCCTTAAATAGACATAAATTCTTTTGATAAATATTCTATCACTTTTTAAAGAAATGTCAATTCTTGTCAAATTAAATACCCTTTAAATAATCTTCTAATTCTGATAGTTTAATCTTTTGAGATAAATTCTTGATATAAATATCATTAGAATAATTAAAAGCAAGAAATGTTATACCTTTAATGATTATCTTATGAGGTTCTACATAAGAAAGATTAGTTTTATCTACTTTATGAATAAAGCCATTGATAAAAGTAGGAGTAGTATGTGAAAACTCACAAATAAACTCTAATCTTTGCTTTAAAGATTCTTCTATTGCTATTTCTTGCTTAATAATATTTATCATAAGCACCATCCTTTCCTAGTAGGATGATTTTTTATAAAACAAAAAATCAACCCAATTTGAGTTGATATTTATATTTAAAGTTCGAATAGTTCGAACAGATTCGTCACTGGTGCGGGCGAAGGGACTTGAACCCCCATGCCTTGCGGCGCTAGATCCTAAGTCTAGTGCGTCTGCCAATTTCGCCACGCCCGCAGTGTGGTGGATCTTATAGGACTCGAACCTATGACCGATCGGTTATGAGCCGATTGCTCTAACCAACTGAGCTAAAGATCCGACTACCACTTAAGTTTATCACAAAAAAAATTCAAAATCAATAATTTTTGTAAAAAAATTACAAAATAATGATATAATTATAAAAAGGAAGTGAAACTATGGAGATTTACAATACTGTAGAAAGAGCAATCGGTTCATTTAACCCCAGTAAAAAGATTTTAAAAATGTACACCTGCGGGCCAACTGTCTACCATTATGCCCATATCGGTAATCTAAGAACATACATAATGGAAGACGCACTAGAAAAAACATTAAACTATATAGGCTATAAAGTAGATAGAGTAATGAACATAACAGATGTCGGTCATCTTTCTAGCGATGCAGATACCGGTGAAGATAAAATGTTAAAAGGAGCTAAAAGAGAACACATCTCCGTACTTGACATTGCAAAAAAATATACCGATGCATTTAAAACTGATTGTAAGAAATTAAATATAAAATGGCCCGATACAGTAATTCCGGCAACAACTTGTATAGAAGATTATATAAAATTCATTCAAGTACTAATTGATAAAGGTTATGGCTACACTAGTGGAGGTAATGTATACTTTGATACATCAAGACTAGATGAATATTACAAATTAACAAATCATGAAGAAGAAAATCTAAAAGAAGCAGTTCGCGACGATGTAGAAGTAGACATCAACAAAAAGAATAAAACAGACTTTGTACTATGGTTTACAAAGTCAAAATTTGATAGTCAAGAACTAAAATGGGAAAGTCCTTGGGGATTAGGTTACCCAGGTTGGCATATAGAGTGCTCCGTAATAGCATTAAAATACTTAGGAGAGTATCTTGATATTCACTGTGGTGGCGTAGATAACATTTTTCCGCATCATACAAACGAAATTGCTCAAAGTGAGGCATATCTAGGACATAAGTGGTGCAGCAACTGGTTTCACTGTGAACACCTAAACGACGTAACAGGAAAAATGAGTAAATCAAAAGGAGAATTTCTAACAGTATCATTACTAGAAGAAAAAGGTTATAATCCTTTAGTATATAGATTTTTCTGTTTACAATCACACTATAGAAAGCAACTACTATTTACATTTGGTAATTTAGATATTGCTAAAAATACATATAACAAGCTTAAAAACAAAATCTCAACAATAAATAACGAAGGAAGTCTTGAGCAAGATAATATTAAACAATATCAAGAAAAATTTAAACAAGCACTAGAAAATGATTTAAATACTGCAAATGCTATAACAGTATTATATGATGTTTTAAAAAGTGAGTTAAATGGCGCAAGTAAAAGATATATAATAAATGACTTTGATAAAGTATTATCACTTGATTTACTTAAATCAGAAGAAATAGAAGAAGATTTAAAAACATATATAAATGAGATGATTGAAAAAAGAGCTCAAGCAAAAAAAGATAAAGACTTTGCTTTAGCAGATAAAATTAGAGAAGAGTTATTAAACAAAAACATTATCTTAAAAGACACTAGAGAAGGTACAACATACGAAGTAATAAACTAGAATATTAATATGTAAAAAAATGTAAAATGATAAATTTTGCACAGGATAAAAATATAAATTAATTTTTCAAACTCGATAATGCGTTGATTTTCAATGCAAAACTCGAGTTTTTTATTTAAAAAACCGTCTAACATTATTTCATAAATAGTGATAAATATTGATAATAAATAACGGTTTAGATATTTAAAATATAGTATTAGCTATGATTGTAATATTATAAGTAACTTGTAATACTATAAAATTGTTACAATTTCTATAAATAATTACTGTAAATAATTGTATTATTATGAGAATACATTAATAATTGTTACTATTTATTCATTAATTGTATAATTTATTATAACGGTTTTTGCAGGGGGAAAATAGTACTAAGCATTGTAATATAAGGGGAAAACGTATGTTAAGGTTTTAAACTGTGTTTTTATCCTGAATTTTGCATTTTTTCTATTTACACGTATATAAGTGATATGATAGAATTTAGTTAGAATAAAGGTAGGTGGATGACAGTGTGAAATTATATTATAACGATAATAAGTAAAAAAAGGAGGAATTAGTAATGAAGAAAAAAAGAATAATACTTATTATAAGTTTAATTATAGTAATAATAGCTGCAATAGTAGCATACGTTTTATTAATATTAAATAATAATGAATGTAACAAGAAAGCTAAAACAGTAACAAATAAAGTAAAAGCATCAAAATATCAATTAACAGGAAACTCCCTTGAAGATTTTGACCTATATTTCATGCAATTAGAAAATGAAAAAAATAATAAAATATATAGTCCATTATCAATTAAGTACGCACTTGCCATGCTAAATGAGGGAGCAAAAGGAGATACAAGAAAACAAATTGAAAGTGTAATAGGAGATTATGAATCAAAAAAATATGTAAATAGTTCTAATTTATCTTTAGCTAATGCTATGTTCATTAAAGAAACATTTAAAGATGAAGTAAATAATGAATATATTGATACATTAAAGAATAATTATAATGCTGAAATAGTATATGATACTTTTGAAACGCCAGATAATGTTAATTCTTGGGTAAGTGAGAAAACATTGAAATTAATTAATAATTTAGTAGATGATATAAGTGATAATAAGTTCATACTAGTAAATGCTCTTGCAATCGATATGGATTGGAATGAAAAATTTTTAGAACATAAATATATGACAGTTCATTATCTTCATGAAAATTTTGGTTGGGGTGGACCTTCTAGTGTTCTTGGTAATAAATTTAATAACATGGACTCACAAGTAGCTGGTATGGAAATAGATGCTTCATTTAATAACTATGATATAGTAACTAAACTAGGTGAACAAAATATTAGAGATACGGTTGAAAAAGCATATCGAGAATATTTAAATGACCCAGCAAATTATTCAGAAATTGAGTATGTATTAGGAAGTGATAGGTCAGAACAACATATAAACCAAGTTATTAGTGATTATCTTGAAAAATATATTTCTGATATAAATTCAAACTACAAAAAAGTAGATGCAAATACAGAATTTATGTTTTATGTCGATGATAGTGTCAAAGCCTTTGCTAAAGATCTAAAAGAATATGATGGTACTACTTTGCAATATATAGGTATAATGCCCACAACTGAAGATTTAGATAGTTATATCAATAACATGAATTCTAAGTCTATCAATAAAATAATAGGTAGTTTAAAAGAATTAAAATTAGAAAACTTTAATGATGGAGTGATAACTAAAATTAAAGGTTTTATTCCAAAATTTAAATTTGAATATAGTTTAGATTTATTATCTGATTTGAAAAAATTAGGAATTACTGATGTATTTGACAGTAAAAAAGCAGATTTATCTAATATAACTGATACTAAAGGATTATATGTTGATGAAGCTATACATAAAGCAAATATTGAGTTTACTCAGGATGGTATTAAGGCATCTGCTGCAACCATGATCGGTGGACGTGGCGCTGGAGGCGGATTTGATTACATATATGATGTTCCGGTAGAAAGAATTGATTTGACATTCGATAGACCATATATGTTTATTATAAGAGATAAACAATCTGGTGAAGTATGGTTTATAGGCACAGTATATGAACCATCATTGTGGAGTGAGGATGCTGATTATAGCGAATGGAGCTTATATAGACAGAATGAAGACTAGTTTAGACTAGTTTTTGTTTAATGATAATTAACGAATTATTGAGAAAATGCTGTATTGACTAGAAGTTTGTTATCATTTATAATGTAATTATGAACGGAATTGTAATTATAGATAAAAGTGCAGGAATTACTAGCAGAGATGTAGTAAATAAAGTTTCAGAAATCTTTAATACCAAAAAAGTAGGACATACTGGAACACTCGATCCGCTTGCTACAGGAGTACTTGTAGTATGTATTAATAAAGCAACAAAACTTGTAGATAGACTAACATCAAATGATAAAGAATATATCGCTGAATGTATACTAGGTATTGAAACAGATACATTAGATATTGAAGGAAAAGTATTATCAAAAAAAGATTCAATAATATCTAAGCAAGATATAATAGATACATTAAATAAATTTAAAGGGAAATATAATCAACAAGTGCCAATTTATTCTGCCGTAAAAATAAAAGGCAAGAAACTATATGAATATGCAAGAGAAAATATAGATGTAAAATTACCTAGTAGAGAGATTACTGTCTATGATATTAAACTACTAGGAGAACCTAGTTATCAAAATAACAAAACAAAATTCAACTTTGCGTGTAGAGTTAGCAAAGGTACATATATAAGAAGTCTTATTAGAGATATAGCCGCATCACTTAATACAGTAGGTATAATGAGTAATTTAAGAAGAACAAAACAAGGTAAATTTAGTATAGAAGATGCAGTTACACTAGATAGTCTTAATAAAAATGATATTATTCCTATTAAAGATATACTAGATATAAAACAGGTTGAATTAACTAGTGATATTGAGAAAAAAGTACTAAATGGTGTGAAGATTAATAATATATATAATGAGAATGAAGTATTATTTATTAAAGACAATATAGAAATCGCAATTTATAAAAAAGATGAAAATAGTAAGCTAATGAAGTTAGATAAAATGTTTGAAGGAGGAAATATATGATGTTAGTAATACTTGCTGCCGGTATGGGTAGTAGATTTGGGGGATTAAAACAAATAGAACCTGTAGATGATAATGGAAATTTTATTATTGACTATTCAGTTTATGATGCAGTAAAAGCAGGATTTGACAAAATCGTCTTTGTAATAAAAGAAGAAAATTATGAGATATTTAAAAATACAATTGGAAGTAGAATAAGCAATAGAGTTAAAGTAGAATATGCATTCCAAAAGAATGATAATTTAGAAAAGTATGTATCAATTCCAAAAGATAGAACAAAACCATTTGGAACTGCTCATGCTTTATTATGTGCAAAAGAATATATTGATGGACCTTTTGCAATTATATCTTCTGATGATTTTTATGGGACTGGTGCATTCAAACAGTTATATAAATCCATGGAAAATGGCGACTCTGTTGCCATAGGTTATAAACTAATAAATACAATGAGTGAAAACGGTTCTGTAAAAAGAGGAGTGTGTTTTACAAAAGATGGATATCTTATAGAAAATGATGATTATAAAATAGAGAAAGTTGATAACAAAATAATAGGTACATCATTAGTAGGTAATAATACAATCGAATTTGATGAGAACCAAGAAGTATCAATGCTTATGTATGGACTAGATAAATCAGTAATTGAATATATTGAAGATAATTTAGAAAAGTTCTTCTCTGTTAATAAAGATAATCTAAATGATTGTGAGATATTACTTCCAAATATTTTAACAGAAATGATTAATGAAGGTAAAATAAAAATAAAAGTAATTCCAACAGAAGAAAAATGGATGGGAATAACATATAAAGAAGATTTACAAAAGTTAAAAGATTACTTAAATGAGTTAAGAAAAACTGGCATATATCCAGAAAAACTATATTAAAAGATAAGTTTGGCTTATCTTTTTAAATTACTCAAATACTCTTCTAAAGTTATATTATTATCATATATATTTTTAGCAATCCCTATATCATCTATATATCGGTAGTGCCATGGCTCATATTTATATCCAGTAATATCGGATTTACCCTTAGGATACCTTAAGATAAACCCGTATTTATAACAATTATCACAAACCCAATTAAACTCTTTAGTCTTATCAAAATTATCATAATCTAAAGACTCATTTGCAATATCAACTGCAAGACCTAACTGATGTTCAGAACAACCTGCTCTCGCACTACACATATCTGCATAACCATATCCCTTATTTAAAACATAGCTATTAAATAAACTATCTTGATAATCATAACTCCTATAAGTTGATACCGCTATTATCTTAAGACCTATCTTCATAATATCACAAGCCATCTTTTCAAAAGCAATCTTTGCTTTTTTTCTTAAATACTTATTACCATCGCTATAGCGCTCGTCAATTAACTCTAAATCACTAGGAATATATTCTTTAGATAATTTATAACTCTTATTTACTAGAGTTAAGTAATCATCAGGATTATCAACTAAAAAAATATCTTTCATATTAAATTATATGAAAGATACTATTCTATTTTACAAAATAAGCATAATACTCATCAAAAGTAATGTCATTATCATGAATATATTTACTTACCTTTTTACCAACATATCGATAATGCCATGATTCATACTTATAACCAGTTAAATATTCCTTATCCTTAGGATACCTTAATATAAATCCATATTTATAAGCATTGTTAGTAAGCCATGTAAACTCTTCACACTCTTCAAAATCTTTATTCTGAGAACAGTATGACTGAATATCAACCGCAAGACCAGTTTGATGTTCAGAATATCCTGCACGTGCAGCCTTTTTATCAGCATCCTCTTCACCATACCAACTAGAGTAATCATCATAAATCTTCTTTTGTTCATCATAACTTCGATAAGAAGAATTAACAATTAATTTATATCCGTCTTTATTTGCGCTATTCCACATCTCAATAAAAGCATCATATGCATCTTTTCTTAAAGATTGATTCTCACCATATGCATAAATATTAGTAAATACCTCTAAATCATCAGGATTATAACTAGCAGTTAAATAATTATACTTATTAAGTAACATTAGTTCATTCTTGCTAACATCAGTTTCTTTAGTATTCGTATAAAAATCATTATTAGTATTCGTATTTATAATCGCAACTACATCAGCTAAACTCTTATCCTTATTATCTTTATAATACTTTAAATAATCATCCAATTTATTGAAGATAAAATACTTTCCCTTAACTAATTTAGTTATATTCTTATCATACTTATGATTTAATAACTCATCTAATTGTTTATCCTTTAACTCCTTTTTTAAAACAACAACTTCTTCCTTATTATAACCAATTTTATTAAACTTATATTCATAGGTCTTAGTATAATTAATATGCTTTATAACCAGAATACTAGTAATGATTAAAGCAATAACTATCACACCAATAATACTAAATATCAATATTTTCTTCTTATTCATATCATCACCATACTGTTATTGTACCACAAATTTAATAATTTTAAACAATCATCTATTATTTTTTTTAAATTTATTATATAATTATACTAGGAGTTGGTAATGTGAAAAGTAAGAAGTTAAGAAGAAAACTATTAGTAATATCTTCCGGCCTATCAGGATTTCTATTTACAATACTAATAGTTATGCTTATATTTGATTTTAATCAATCAAATTTTAAGTTAAGTAAACTTGTTAAATACATTAAGAAAGATGAAAACTACTTATCAGTAAATAGATATTATAATTTAGATGTAAAAACTACAGAAGATACAATAACTATTAATATAAGTAATGATGAGACAAATGATAAATTAGTAGGAACACTAGATAATAATATATTAACATATACAATACCTAAAAAAGATAAAAATATATTATTAAAAGGAAAACTATTATATAGTATAGCCGATGCGATAGGACAAGTTAATGGTAATGATAATGGCTATGTTTCATCAATACTGGGTAGTCTAGATTATACCAAGATGAATATAAAAAGAAATGGTATTGAAATATATTCAGATAAAGGAAATAATATTTATAAGTTTAAAGTAAATAAGAAATTTGAACTTGGAAGTATAGCTGATGTATATTTTAATACTGATGACTTTGTTATATTTAAAGATAAATTAGTATCTGATGGATATGCACAATCATCTAAAGGGAACCTAATATTCTATAAGATAGAAGATAACGGTAAAAAAATAATATACTTTGGAGAACCAGAAGAACTAACTACAAGAACTTATAATAGTTTAATTAGTTTAATAGAAGTAATGTATGACAAAGATACATCTGATTTATTTAGTAAAGCATTTAAGAAAATAGATTCAGGTACATATAATAATTTTAATATGATAGCTAACTATGAGCCAACAGAAGATGAAGTTATCTATAATAAATTACTAGATAATTATAAGATATTAAAGTTAGAGATTAGTAACTAAAAATATAATCTATCATATATTAATCTAGGAGGGTCATATGGCATTTTCTAATAGATTTTTTGATAGAGTAGAGAAGAAAACCAATGTAAATAAAGAAACAATCTTAAGTCTAGCTAAAAAATTACAAGATACAGATTTAAAAAATGAGGGAAGTTTAAGAGAAGTAATACAGACACTATCCCAAGTTACGGGAAGGAATGTTACTAAAGAACAAGAAGATAAAATAATAAGTGCGGTAGTTAATGATAAAGTACCTAAAAACATCGATAAAATGATATAAAATCAAGAAATTTGAAATATTCAAACTACTTGATTTTTTTTACTTGATTTTTTTGATTTACTAGTAATAAAGTATATGATATTATGTATATAATTGTGTAGTATAGTGAAAGCGTGGTAAGGATATTTAAAGAAATTTAATAAAAGTAAAAAAATTAGAATAAAAAAGTACGAAGTGATGAGATGAAGTCGTAAAAAATTGAGATTAGAAAAGATATGAGTGTGAATATAATAGACCAAATGATACTTTTGGCGTTTCTTTATGTAGATTAATTCATTTACAAATGATGCATTTAATAGTATAATCTTAGGTGTTTGAGGTGTAGTGTGATGAAAAAAATAGAGTTGCTTGCTCCAGCTGGTAATATAGAAAGTTTATATGCCGCTATTAGTGCGGGTGCAGATGCTGTATATTTAAGTGGTAAGAAGTATGGTGCGCGTGCTTTTGCGGCTAATTTTAGTGATGATGAATTAGTTGAAGCAATAAATTATAGTCATTTATATGATGTAAAAGTATATGTAACTGTTAATACTTTGATATATGAAAATGAAATGGATAATTTTATTAAGTATATTGAGTTCTTATATCGAAGTGGTGTTGATGCAGTTATTATACAGGACTTAGGGGCTATGGATTTAGTAAGACAGAAGTTTCCTAAGTTAGAGATTCATGCTTCAACACAAATGAATATTCATTCTCTAGAAAGTGTTAAATTACTTGAGAAGCTTGGTGTTAAAAGAGCGGTATTATCTCGTGAGTTAGATATTAACCAGATTGATTATATTAAAAAAAATAGTGATATTGAGTTAGAGATATTTATACAAGGTGCGTTATGTGTTAGTTTTTCTGGATGTTGTCTTATGAGTAGTTTAATTGGTGGTAGAAGTGGAAATCGTGGTGCGTGTGCGCAGTGTTGTCGGATGAAGTATGATTTAGTTCGTGATAATAAGGTTGTTGATAATGGCTATCTTCTTAGTACTAAGGATTTATGTACGGTATATGATATTGATAAACTTATTGATATTGGTGTTTCATCTTTGAAAATAGAAGGTAGGATGAAAAGACCTGAGTATGTATATACTGCAGTTAGATTATATCGTAGGGCAATTGATTCTTATATTACTACTGGTAAGATAGATATTAATGATACTGATATTTATGAATTAAAGAAGATTTTTAATAGAGAGTTTACTAATGGATTTTTATTTAACGAGTCTAATGAAAACTTTATTAATAAGTTAAGGCCTAATCATAGTGGGGTTGAAATTGGTAAGGTTGTAAATATTAAAGACAACTGTTTTTATTTAAAATTAAGAGATAATCTTAATGTTCAAGATGGTATTAGGATTATTAATGATGATATGGGTTTTACTGTTACTGAGATGTTTATTAATGATAAGAAAGTAAGTAGAGCTTATAGTGGAGATATAGTTAAGATAAAGAAGAAGATTAATAGTTTAGGTATTGTTGTTAAAACTACTGACTTTCTGCAATTAAAAGATATTGGGAATAAAATCAAGATAAGTAAGAGATTACCACTTAATATTAATATTGTAGGTAAAATTGGTAGTCCATTAAGTATAGAGGTTAATTATAAAGATTATAGTGTTAAAGAGATAAGTGAATATATAATAGAACGTAGTATTAAAAGTACTACTACTAAGGAAGATATAATTAAGAGAGTTAGCAGATTAAATGATACTGTATATAGTGTAGGAGTTATTAATATAGATATTGATAATAATATCTTTATACCTGGTGGCGTAATCAATAGATTAAAGCGTGATGTAATAGATAAATTAAGTTTGAAAAGATTGAGTATTTGTGATATAGTAGTTGGCGATTACAGGGCTAATCTTAAAAATTATGATGTAGTTAATAAGAAATCAGTATTGATAGATTCTGATAGTAATATATCTGGTTATGATGAAGTATATAACATGAAAGATACAGATGGTCTTACTTTAAGAATGGATAGAATAGTTATTAATCATCCAAATATTAACAAAAGAGTATTAGTTAGTGAGTTAGGTAGTATTAATAAATATAAAGATATCGTAACTGATTTTGGACTTAATGTGGTAAATAGTTATACTGTTGCTTTTCTACATAGTTTAGGTGTAGATAAGATTACACTATCTTATGAACTTGATTTTAAACAGGTTAAAGAGATTATAGATAATTATCATAAGAGATATAATAAACATCCAAACTTAGAAGTTATAGTATCAGGTTATCCGGAGGTTATGGTATGTAAATATAAATTAGATGGAGACTATCTAAAAGATAGATTTAATAATTTATTTAGAATTAAAATTAATAATGATTATATGTATATATATCATTATAAAGAAATTAAGTTATTAGATGATTTTTATAAGATAGGTGTTAATTGGATAAGGAATAATAAGGAGTTATATGAAAATACTAACATTTAATATAAGAAATAGATATGGTATAAAGAATTATACTGGTATTTATAAAGGTATAGATACTGTTAAAAATTTATCTGATTATATTAAGTCAAATGATATCGATATAGTATGTTTACAAGAAGTAATAGAAACATATCGTGATAATTTAACTGCTTCTTTAGATAAATATTATGTTTATGGTAAGCCAAGACTTGGAAATAATATATTTACAAGAATTATAGATAAGTTTAAAAGATTTAATGAGTCTGTAAATATATATACTAAGGATGAAGTATTAAGATGTAGATGTTATAGAATGCCTAGCTTACCTGATATATTACCTAGAGTAGCTACTTTAGTGGATTATAAGATAGATAGTAGAATAATTACAATAATTAATGTTCATTTATCTGCTTATAATAAAATTAGTAAGAATAGACAACTTAAATATTTATATAAAAAGATTAAGAAAATAAATAATCCTGTTATTTTACTTGGGGATTTTAATATGAATATCAAAAGTGATATTATGAATAAATTTATAAGTAAATTAGATAGTATAGGTATTACGCACTTAGAAATTACAGGTAGAACATTTAAAAAGTCTAAAAGAGATTTACCAATTGACCATGTATTTATATCAAATAAGTTAAAGTTAAAAAGTGTTGAGAAGGTTAAAGATAAGATAGTATCATTTAGTGATCATTATCCTGTGTTAATTGATTTTGAGTAGGGGGAATAAAAATGAATAATATAATGTTTAGCAGTTTAACAAAAAAATCAATAATAGATTCATACAAGAAGAAAGAGTATAAAAAGACGATTCAACAATTAAGGGGTCTTTTCACTTGTAGAGATATTTTTTTAAATTATTTAAATGAAAATGAGAAGGATATTGTGGAGATTGAATTAAGAAAGTTTAGAGAAATATTATATATATGGACGGTAATTGAGGAATTTAAAAAATTACTTAAGGGAGAACTTGAAGAAATTACAGTTGCTTATATGCAAGAGTTTGATAAAGATTATGTTAAAGAATACTTTAATGAGGAAGAAATTGCAAAAATAAAAGATGAATCAAATAAATACTATATTAAGCAAAAAAATAGATTATTACTTAAAAATTATGAAGATGGTAATTTTGAATATGTAATGGATTCACTTAGAATTGATTATAAAGATTATTTTGATTATGAAAAAAATATTGATATAAGTAGTGGTATTTCATATAATAGAGCGGAAATTGCGCCACTTCGTGAGTTATCGCATATATTTAATCATATTGAATTTAATAAATCATCAAATAATATATTAAATTATCAGTATGCGATGTTAAAAAATTTATTATCTATATATAAACATATGAAAATTGAATATACAGAAAGATATTTATTAAGACAGAAAAAAATTGGCGTTAATATTGAAGAATGTATTACAAACCAAGATTTATTAAAATTATTTAATGTAGAAGAAAGAACTATTTTATCAAGAATATATAAGGAAAATGTAAAAAATGGATTAAAAGTTAATAAAGGATTTGGACTTTATAATAAAGATGAATATACAAGAAAAAATCATACAATTATGAATATTTTAGAACTTAAGGGTACTCTTACAGAAAAGTATAATACTATGAAATTTAAATATAATTATACACCGTATATTATTAAAACGAGTCTTAATAGTAAAGCTGTTATGAATGGTATTAAGATAGAGTCTTTAAAAAAGATTGAAAGTATATTAAATGGTTATTCTAAGGCATATGATGATATAGTACGTGAAGAAAATAGTGATAAACAACAAAAGTTAGGAGAAGAATTAGGAAGAATAATTACAGAGTTTTTAGATTCTAACGTTGATATTGATTCATATTTTAATCAAAATAATCTTTTGAAAAAAGAGTATAGTAGAATACTTAATTATGTAAGTAAGTATTGTCCAGATGTTTATGAAAGATTTGTAAACTACAGAAAAGAAAGAATTGAAAAAGCAGCACTAATGGTTGTTGATGCTATGAAGAAAAATGATAGTTTTACTGAGATAGATTATTATGCTATTACAAATATTCCATATATAGAGATTAAAAATTATTTAAGAAGTGTTAATTTAGATGATTATATAATGTTTAATAAATTTGTTCAAAAGAATCCTAAACAAAATGATTTAAATAATAATGGATTAAAAGTGGTATATGATATGAGACAGTCTGTAAGCATTATTGAATCAGATGGAAGTTCAAAAATAGTTGAACCTACGATAGAAGATAAGAAATTCATTGTTATTTACTTAAAATATATAGGTGCGCCTATTACATTAAAGAATATATCTATAGGATTAAAAAGATTATTAAGTAATAATTTGTATACAGAAGAAAATAGCTTACAGAAAAGAATTACACTATAATTTTGTAATTCTTTTATTGTGTGCTAAAATTATTTTAGTTGATAATTATGGTATGTATTTATTATACTAATTTAGGGAGGTATTTATATGTGCGGAATAACAGGATTTGTTGGAAAGTATGCTATTAAAAATGCTATGACTGGTTTAAAGAGTTTAGAATATCGTGGATACGATTCAGCTGGAATAGCGTATATAACTAATAATGATGTAGTAATAAAAAAAGAAATTGGAAAAATTGAAAATTTAGATAAAGTATTAAATTATGAAGATGAGAGTAATATTGCAATTGCGCATACTAGATGGGCAACTCATGGCAAGGCAACAAAGAATAATGCTCATCCTCATAAAGTAGGTAAGATTACATTAGTGCATAATGGTATAATTGAAAACTATGAAGAGTTAAAGAATAAATATAGTGATTATGAATTTAAAAGTGATACAGATACTGAGGTTATTGCTTTAGTAATTGACTTGCTATATAAAGAATATAAAGATATGTTAGTAGTTTTAAGTAAAATAACAGATATTTTAAAAGGTAGTTATGCTCTTGCTATTATAAATAGTGACTACGTAGATACAATATATGCAATTAGAAAAGATAGTCCATTAATAGTAGGATATGATAATAATAGTGTGATAGTTGCAAGTGATATACCAGCTATACTTCATGTTACAAATAAATACTATTTACTTGATAACTATGATATAGTAAAAGCAAATAGTAATTTATTAACATTTTATAATAAAGAATTAAAAGAGATAACAAAAGAAGAATATATTTATGAAGAAGAAAAAGATGAAATAAGTAAAAATGGTTATGCTCATTACATGTTAAAAGAGATTAATGAAGAACCTATTGTATTTAAAAAGATATTAGATAAATATATTAGTAATAATAAAGTTATTGATATGTTTGATATTAGTAAATATGATGAAATTGAAATTGTAGCATGTGGTTCTGCAACTCATGCTGGATTTCTAGGTAAACATTATATTGAGAAATATGCCAGTATTAAAACTAGTGTTCATTATGCTTCAGAATATAGATATTCTAAGCATTTCTATAATAAGAAAACATTAGTAATTGTAATCTCACAATCAGGAGAAACTGCTGATACTCTTGCTGCTTTAAAACTGGCAAACGAATCTAATGTAGATACTCTTGCTATAGTTAATGTATATAAATCAAGTATTGCTAGGGAAGCTAAATATGTATTATATACTCTTGCAGGAGTTGAGATTGCAGTTGCGACCACTAAAGCATATATGGCACAAAGTCTTATATTATTACTACTTGCTTTAAATGTAAAACAAGATACTAGTTTAATAGAACAGTTATCTAAAGTACCTAGTATTCTTAATAAATATATAAGTAAAGATTATAAAGATATAGCTAAAATAATTTCTGACTATGAACATATCTTTTATCTAGGTAGAGAAATAGATTACTATTTAGCATTAGAAGGCAGCTTAAAGTTAAAAGAAATATCTTATATTCATAGTGAAGCATATCCAGCAGGAGAGTTAAAACATGGAACTATATCATTAATGGATAAAAATACATTAGTTATATCTGTTGTTACAGATGATAGTATTAAAGATAAGACTATAAGTAATTTAAAAGAAGTAATGGCTAGAGATACTAGTGTTATAGCTATAACTAATGATGATAAAAGTATAATTAATTATAAAGTAGAAATAGAAGAGAATAATTATTTAACTCCATTTATAGTCATGATACCTATGCAATTAATTGCTTATGAAGTAGCTAAGATAAAAAAATGTGATATAGATAAACCAAGAAATTTAGCTAAATCAGTTACTGTCGAATAAAGTTAAGAGTTGATCTTAACTTTATTTTGGTGATTATTACAATTTACTTATAAGAGGTTCTTTGCTATAATATTACCCGAAGGGATGATAACATGGATAAGATAATAATTAAAGGAGCTCGTGAGAATAATTTAAAGAATATAGATTTAGAACTTCCTAAAGATAAATTAATAGTAATGACAGGAGTATCGGGTAGTGGTAAGAGTAGTCTTGCCTTTGATACGATATATGCTGAAGGAAAAAGAAGATATATAGACTCACTTTCGGCATATGCTAGACAGTTTTTAGGTGGTACTGATAAACCTAAAGTAGATAGTATAGAAGGACTTTCTCCAAGTATTTCAATAGATCAAAAAACTACTAATAATAATCCTCGTAGTACAGTTGGTACAGTAACTGAGATATATGATTATTTAAGATTATTGTTTGCAAGAATTGGTATTCCTCATTGTCCAAATCATCATAATCCAATAAGTAGTCAAAGTGTTGAAGAGATGACTAAACAGATTGAAAAATTAGAAATTGGGACTAAGATTAGAGTGCTTGCACCTATTATTCATGGAGAAAAAGGTACTCATAAAGACTTATTATCTGGACTAGTTAAAGATGGATATATTCGTGTTAGAATAGATGGAGAAGATTATGATTTAACTGAGAACATTGAATTATCTAAAACGAAAAAACATAATATTGATGTTATAGTAGATAGATTAAAGATAAAAGAAGAAATACATAGTAGGTTATATGAAGCAATAGAACTTGCTTGTAAACTTGCGCATGGTAAAGTTGTAATTGATGTAATAGGTGATAAAGAGATAGTAATGAGTGAGAAGTATGCATGTCCTATGTGTGATTTTTCACTACCAGAAATAGAACCTAGAATGTTTTCTTTTAATGCTCCATATGGTGCCTGTAAGACTTGTAACGGTCTTGGTATTAAACAGAAATTGTCAGAAGATTTAATTATTCCTGATAAAAATTTAAGTATAAATGAAAAAGGAATAGTAGTACTTAATCTTGATAATAATACCTTAGGTACACAAGTAAATGCTGTATCAAAGTACTATGATATAGACCTTGATATGCCTATTAAAGATATTCCTCGTGAAAAATTAGATATTATATTATATGGATCTCCAGATGTTATGGAATTTAACTATATATCAGGTAGTGGTAATACTAGAACTACTAGAGATTATTATGAAGGAATTATGAATAATCTAGAAAGACGCTATATTGAAACTAAGAGTGGTTGGATTAGAGATTGGATAGGACAGTTTATGGTGGATATGGAGTGTCCTACATGTAAGGGAGCTAGACTAGATGATTCAGTACTTACTGTACTTATAAATGGTAAAAACATTTATGAAGTAACAAAAATGTCTATTGGTGATTTAAAAGAATTTTTAAGTAAATTAAAACTTACTAAAGAACAAAAGGAGGTTGCAGATTTAATACTTAAAGAAATTATATCTAGATTAACATTCTTAATAAATGTTGGATTAGAATACTTAACTTTAAATAGAAAAGCAGGAACTTTATCAGGTGGTGAGGCTAGTAGAATTCGTCTTGCGACCCAAATAGGTTCACGTCTTACTGGTGTTTTATATGTTTTAGATGAACCAAGTATTGGACTACATCAAAGAGATAATAACAGGTTAATAAAGTCACTTCTAGATATGAGAGATTTAGGTAATACTTTAGTAGTTGTAGAACATGATACAGATACAATGCTTGCAGCTGATTATCTAGTTGATATTGGACCTTTTGCCGGAGTTAACGGAGGACACATAGTTGCTTCAGGTACTCCAGAAGAAGTTATGAAAAATGAGAATAGTTTAACTGGCCAGTATCTAACTGGAAAACTTAAAATAGAAGTGCCTTCTATTCGTAGAAAAGGAAATAAAAAGTATTTAGAGATTAAAGGTGCAGAAGAGAATAATCTAAAGAATGTAAATGTAAAAATACCACTTGGTAAGATGGTATGTGTAACTGGCGTATCTGGTTCAGGTAAATCTACTTTAGTAAATGAAATACTATATAAAATAGTCCGTAATAATTTATATAAAGTAAAAGAACGCCCTGGCAAATACAAGAGCGTTAAAGGGTTAGAATATATAGATAAAGTAATAGATATATCACAAGAACCAATAGGTAGAACTCCAAGATCAAACCCAGCAACTTATGTTGGAGTATTCGATGATATAAGAGAAGTATTTACAAGTACAAAAGAAGCTAAAGCTAGAGGATATGATAAAGGTAGATTTTCATTTAATGTCAAAGGTGGAAGATGTGAAGCATGCTGGGGTGACGGTGTTAAAAAGATAGAAATGCACTTCTTACCAGATGTGTATGTTCCATGTAGTGTGTGTGGTGGAACTAGATATAATTCTGAAACTTTACAAATAAAATATAAAGGTAAAAATATTTATGATGTATTAGAAATGACAGTAGAAGAAGCATTAGAATTCTTTAAGAATGTGCCAAAAGTAAAGAATAAATTACAAGTCTTAATGGATGTAGGGTTGTCTTATGTGAAACTAGGACAAAGTGCACCAACACTTTCAGGTGGAGAAGCAGCTAGAGTAAAACTTGCTAAAGAATTACAGAAAAAGCCTACTGGGAAATCATTATTTATTCTTGATGAACCGACTACAGGATTACATATTCATGATATAAAGAAACTACTTGTAATATTGAATAGAATAGTAGATAATGGAGATACAGTATTAATTATTGAGCATAATCTTGATGTAATTAAAGTAGCAGACTATATTATTGATCTAGGTCCTGAAGGTGGAGTAGGTGGAGGTACTGTTGTTGCAACCGGTACTCCAGAAGAGGTAAGTAAGGTAGATGCAAGTTATACTGGACAATTCTTAAAAGGTATGTTGAAGAAGACACGTTAGAAAAAATCAGTAAGTGAAATCAAGTCTTGAAAGGAATAAGTGATATAGTAAGTATTAGTTTTGAAGATGATGTAATAGTAGCTTATGATAGTGAAGAATATTTAAAAGAAGCATTTGAAGCAAATATTGAGTATGCAGTTGCAGATGCAGTAGAAGAAACTACTAAGGAAACTACTTTGGATATAGCTAGAAAAATGAAATTAAAAGGTATTAATATATCAGATATTATGAGTATTACAGGTTTATCTAAAGAAAAAATAGATTCATTATAGTAGTTTACATTAGGTATTTAGTAAAAAGTATTTTAAAGCAAACAATTCAATTTATTTGCTTTTTGTTATTTTATTGCTTACTATTCTTGATTTTGTGCAAAATAAGCATCATGTTATTCTTGATTTTTGTCATAATTCTTGTAATTACTTGTTGAATGTGCTAATATATATTATATAGGAGGACTAAAAATGAAAAGAAAAATATATAATGAAATACTTAAGTGGAAAGAAAGTAGTAATGGTAAAACAGCATTATTAATTGAAGGTGCACGACGTGTTGGAAAAAGCTACATTGCGTGCGAGTTTGCTAAAAAAAATTACAAATCATATATTTTAATAGATTTTTCAAAGGTTTCAAATGATGTAATAAACTTATTTGATGAGTATTTAAGTGATTTAGATTATTTATTTACATATCTTTCAGGATACTTTGGTATTCAACTTTATGAAAGAGAAACATTGTTTATATTTGATGAGGTTCAGTTTTGTCCTAAAGCAAGAGGTGCAATTAAATCATTAGTTGCAGATGGAAGATATGATTATATAGAAACTGGTTCTTTAATTTCTATTAAGAAAAATGTAAAAGATATACTTATACCATCAGAAGAAGAACAAATAACATTATATCCAATGGATTTTGAAGAATTTCTATGGGCAATGGGAAATGAAACGATAATGGATGTTATAAAAGAGTGTTATAAAAATAAAAAACCACTTGGTAGTTTACTTCATAGAAAAGCAATGGATTATTTTAAAGAGTATATAATTGTTGGTGGTATGCCTCAAGCAGTAGAGAGTTATTCTAAAGATAGAAACTTTGAAAATGTAGATAAAATAAAAAGAAGAATTATAAACCTATATCGCAATGACATAAGAAAGCATGCTGAAGAATTAAATTTAAAAGTTGAGCAGATATTTGATACAATACCTTCACAATTACAGAAACATGAAAAAAAATTTAATATATCTAATTTAGATGAAAATGCTAGATATAGAAATTATGAAGGAGCCTTTTATTGGCTTAATGATGCAAAACTTATTAATATTGCATATAATACTACTGAACCTAATATTGGATTAGGTCAAAGATTGGATACTAATATTTTAAAATTATATATGATGGATACAGGATTATTATTATCAATGACTTTTAATGAAAAATCATTAGTATCAGAAGAAATTTATAAAAAAATATTATTTGATAAACTAGCATTTAATGAGGGAATGATAATAGAAAATGTTGTTGCGCAGATGTTAACATCTGAAGGTAGAAAACTGTATTTTTTCTCAAAAAATGAAAGAAACAATTCATTTGAAACTATGGAAATTGATTTTCTAATATCAAAAAATATGATTAATTCAAAACATAATATCATACCTATAGAAGTAAAATCTGGAGAAAGATATACTTATTCTTCACTAAATAAATTACGAAGCAAGTATAAAGATTATATAGATAGACCAATTATAATACATACTAAAGACCTTAAAATAGAAGATGATATTCTATATCTTCCAATTTATATGACTTCATTATTATAATTGTGTAATTTAATTAAATAAAAAATCAAGAAGGATTATTCATCTTTCTTGATTTTTCTATATCTTTTTTTATTTAACATTCTAGAAACTCTACTACCAATCTCATTTTGCATAGATTCTAATCTTTCGATTTTTTCATAATCAATATTATCTTTTTCAATTATTTTCTTTTCACTTGAATTAGTAATACTATCATATATTTTATCAATGAAGTTTGTATTATAATCAAGAGGTTCCATCTCATCATTTTCTTTTGCTGTTTTACTTATTGTTTTGACCTCTGATACATTAATATCATTATCAGATACATCATCTTCATTTATAGATATCTTAATAGTATCTTCTATATCATTTTCCTTATCTTCATTAGTAGTTTTTATAGTTTCATCAGATACATTATCATTAACTTTAATAGTTTCAATTACTTCTTCTAACTCTTCAATTTCTTTATCAGTTATTTCATTATTATTGATATCTAGAGTATCAGAATTATCAATAGTTATTTCATTATTATCTATTTCATCAATAATATCTGCGTTAGAATCAGTATTATTTTCAATGATTTCATCAATTTTATCGACAAAAGAATTATCATTTTCTAAAGATTCCATCTCTTCATTATCATCTACAGTAATATCGTCTTTAGATTTTTTATCTTTCTTTTTCTTCTTTCTTTTCTTTTTCTTAGATTCTTTTTCTTCAGAAACAACTTCATTATTTTCTAGAACTTCATCAATCTTTTTGCCAAATGAATCATCGTTATCTAAAGACTCTATCTCCTCATTATCATTTACAGGAATATTTTCTTTAGCCTCTTCTTCAATGATTTCATCATCTTTAGATTGATTTTTACTATCAGATTCTGCTTCCTCATTAATAATCTCACTATCAGTAGGTTCACTATTTTCTAGAATTTCGTCAAGTTTTTCATCAAATGCATCATCATTATCTAAAGATTCTATCTCTTCATTATCATTTGCAAAAGTAGTATCTTCAATAACTTCTTCATTAGATTTTATTTCATCTAGTGCCGTATCAATTAATTCATCAGAAATACTAATACCAGTATTATTTTCATAAGTAGTTTCATTATTATCAGTATCTTCTAATATTTCAATTACTTCTTCTGGTTCTTCATTTTTTTTCTTTTTCTTGTCTTTCTTTTTCTTCTTATATTTCTTCTTTTTCTCTTTTTTATTATCGATAATATCTTCTTCAACAATATCTGTATTTTCTACTGGTGTTATCACAGTATCGATATCATTATTTATTTCACTTTCTTCAATAACTTCATCAATTTTATCAACAAAATCTTCATCATTATCAAGAGATTCCATATTATCGATATCAGGTTCTGTATCTTCATTATCTGCAGTATCATCAATTGAATCAATAACAACATCATTGGTGTCTGGAACAATTACCTCATCTATGATATCATCATCTATATAATTTTCATCATTATCAACATCATCACTATTATCTAAAGAATAATCTTCTTTTTTATTTAATTCACTATCAAGAATATCTTTTGATAAATTAAATGTAATAATAGAATCATCTTCAAACTCAACAAGTCTTAATAATTCTTCAATAGTAGTATCTCCTCTTAAGACTTTAATCATACCATCTTGAAGTAGGGTAATAACAGAATCATTATATACAAGATTTCTTAATTTATCTTTTCTGATATTCATACTAAGTGCATCTTGTATTTTTTGATCAATCTTAAGTACTTCTTGGAAGGCAATTCTACCTTTATAACCATGGTTACATTTTTCACAACCAACTGCTTCATAGATTTCATCAACATCCATATTAAGCGTTTTCTTAATTAAATCTTTTTCATAAGTAGTTGTTTTTCTTAACTTTTTACAATGTGGACATAGTTTTCTTGCAAGTTTTTGTGAAATAATTCCTTCAAGTGCTTCAGCAAGTAAATATTTTTCTACATCCATATCCATTAAACGTTCAATAGTTGATAGAGAATCATTAGTATGTAGAGTAGACAATACTAAGTGCCCTGTAACTGATGCTCTTATTGCAATAGTAGCAGTTTCACTATCACGAATTTCTCCTATCATTATTATATTTGGATCTTGTCTTAAAATAGAACGAAGAGCAGCTGCAAATGTAAGTCCGATATCAGCATTTACTTGAATTTGGTTAACATTTTCAATATCCATTTCAACTGGGTCTTCAATCGACATAATATTAGTTGTTTCGTTACTTAATCTTTGTAACATAGAGTATACTGTAGTAGTTTTACCAGTACCAGTCGCACCTGTAACAAGAATTATACCGTTAGGCTTATTAATCATTTCGATTACTTTTTTATAGTTATAATCAGAAAAACCTAATTGTTCAATACCATTTAAACTTAAAGTATAATCTAAGATACGTATAACTATTTTTTCTCCCTTATTAGTATTAATAGAAGAAACACGTAAGTCTAGTTCAATATCTTTAACAACACCCTTAATCGCACCATCTTGTGGAAGTCTTGATTCCGTAATATTCATACCAGATATAATCTTAATTCTAGTAATTAAGTTTTTAACATATTCCTCTGGTACAGTTGCATAATTAATTAACTCTCCATCTATTCTAATCCTTATTTGAAGTACATTATCTTTAGGATCAAAGTGGATATCCGAAGCCCCTCTACTTGAAGCATCAACTAAAATTTCATTTACTATATCCACAATCGGAGTGTGTTCAAAATCAAATACTTTTAACATTTTATCACCTTTTTATTCTATTCCACTAGATTTTAGCCTAAATATATTATATAATATAAATATCAATAATGCAAGAAGGAAATGATAATTATGAGGAAATCTAGGGGATTTGCCTTAGTTGAAACATTAATAGTATCAACTATAATCGCAACTATACTTATATATGTATTTGTTCAGTTTAATGCTTTACAAAGTGAATATAATGAATCATTTAAATACAATGATGTTGATGATTTATATAAATTAGATAGTATTAAAAGTTATATTAACTCACTAGATAATACTGCAAAGACTAATATAATTACTAAAATAACTAGTGATGATATAATTATTATGGATAATGAAGATAATACTTATACAAATATTACATATTTTGATAATCAAAATGATTTATTAAATAATCTAGGAATTAAAACATTAGTATTTACTAAAGCAGATATAAATAATGTAGATACTAGTAATCTTTCTAGAAACATAAAAAATATGATAAAAAAAATAGATAATAAAAGTGATAACTATAGAATAATTGCAGAGTTTAATAATGGAAATTGCGCAACTATAACAATAAGTTTTTTGATATCTGAATTTGAATATGATAGCGATGGAAATAAGTATAATATAGTTGAATATTTGGAGAGTACAGGAACACAATATATTGATACAGAATATATTCCTGATATTAATACAGGTTTTTATATGGATTTTATTTTAAATGACCAAATTAGTTCATCTGGTAAAAGAATATTTGGTAGTTCTAAGCGAAACGATGGCTTTTGGGGCGGAATTATGTTATCTTCATGGGCAAATTATACTGGTGGCCAATTTGCATATGGAGAAAGATCTGTTAATTATGATCCAAAACTTGTAAGTGGTGAAAGAATGTGGATTAATCTTTCGAAAAAAAAATATACATCATCAACAGGAGCTAATTTATCATTATCTCAATCAAGCACTTTTTTAGATGATTTATATGGTTCGTTATATATGTTTAATGTTCATACAGAAAATATGGCAGCCGTTTCAACAAGTTTAAAACTCTATTATTTAAAGATATATAATAATGAAACTCTAGTTCGTGATTATATCCCAGTAATTGATTCATCAAGTCGGCCATGTTTATTTGATGAAGTTAGCAAGACATGTTACTATAATCAGGGAACAGGCGAATTTCTTTATGGTTAGTGAGATAACTAATTTAAATGTTAAAGATATAATTTAAAAAAAACGTGTAATTAATTAAACTTTGAGAACTATAATTATAAAAATTTAAGAAATTACTAAAATTTTGTTGTAAAAAGTATTATAATTGCTTGCTTTAATAAATATACTAACTGCAATTAGTATCATTTAATTAATTTAGTTATATCATTTTTCCTTTTAATTTAATTTAATTTAATTTGAATCAGTGTCATCTATTGACTTTCTACGAATTATTAGGTAGGCTCATAATAGAAAATAATATTATAATGGGAGGAAATAATTTTATGAATAATAAAGGTTTTACAACAGTTGAACTTATTACATCTTTCTCTATAGCTTCAGTTATCATGCTTGTGTTATTCAATGTAATAATAATAATGAGAGATAATATGAGTGATATAAATTCAAAAACAAATATGTTAGTAGCGAAAGATAATCTATCTTATAAAATTAACAAAAGACTAAATGAAAAAGACCTTACTAGTCTTACTATGTGTGAAGATGGAGATAAGTGTTACTTATTTACATATAGTGATTCTACTACGGATAAATTAGTATATAATACAGACTCAATTACATTTAATAACTATACATTTGAAATAACTAGTGATATTACGGTTAATGAACCTACTGTTACTGAACATTATGATTCAATGAATAGTACAATATATGATGGATATCTTATAATTAATATTCCAATATCTATAAATAATAAAGATTATTCTATTAAGACAGTAAAGCATATTAATAGTGAGAATGTGATTATTGATATTCTTAAATATGAATATGATAAAAGCGGTAATCATTATACTATTGTTAATTATTTAGAAAGTACGGGAACGCAGTATATTGATACTGGTGTTACACTTCCATTTAAAGTTGAAATAAGAACTCAATTTATTAGTTTTCAATCACAACAATATTCCATTTTTGGACTTGAAAACAATAGATCACCTTGGAAAGCGTCATACATTCGTATAGATAATACAAGAAGGTTTAAAAGCAATTGTCTAAGTGAAAATTTAGTAGATTTAGGAAGTTCTGATTTGATAATTCACGATTATGTATTTAGTTGTTCTAGTAATTCTTCTTCATTAATAATGGATGGAATAACCAAAACAGACATAACTATATCAAGTGAAACTATTAGTTACACTAATTACTTATTTGCAGCAAATAGCGGTGGAACACCTAAACACTTTATGAACGGAAGAATATATTACGCAAAATTTTATTCAGATGTTAATTTTAATACTCTAGTCCGAGATTACATACCAGTTATTGATTCATCTAGTCGTCCTTGTTTATTTGATAAAGTAGAGAAGAAATGTTATTATAATCAAGGTACAGGAGAATTCTTATATGGGTAAGTTATATTGATTGTTATTTAGATAAGTGTAATGCTTATCTTTTTTATTGTGCACACACCTCTCCCTTAATTTTCTTCAACAAATTTGTCATAAAAAAAGGAAATTGGAAAGTTTTGTTGAATAATAATAGTAGAGGGGAAATTAAGTATTATTCTTAATTTAGATTGGGGGGATGAGTAATAATTCAAGAATAATACTTATTAGTACCTTAGAAAGAGAGGTTTTATGGTTAATGTATATAATAAAGTGCTAGATGAAGATGAGGTCATACCTGTATACTTTGATAAATGTTTTAAGTTAATTTTTGGTGATTCTAATCACCTAGAAAGGCTAAATAGTTTTCTATCTGTTATTTTACAGAAGGATGTAAAAGTAGTTAGTTTACTTAATCCTGAATTAATTGGTGATAATAGAGAGAATAAGAAAAATACAGTTGATTTGGTTTGCAAGTTAAATCATGAGTATGTATCAATAGAAATTAATACTTCATTTGGGCAAAAAGTGATTAATAGAAACTTATCTTTTATATTTCGAATGATAGGAAAAGAATTAAAGCCAGGTGAAGATTATACAGAGATAAGTAATTATTATCAGATTAATCTTAACACGATTGATTACAAGAAAGAACATTATGATGTTGTTTATTTAACAATTGTGAATACAGGTTCAATTTATTCTAAATCAATTGAAATAATTAACATAAATATTTTATATTATGCTAAATTATGTTACAATATAACTAACAAGGACGAATTATCCGAAACTGATATATGGTTAGGAATTATTGGTACTAATAGTAAATCAGTTATTGATAAAATAACAAAGGATAATACAGTTTTAAAGGAGATTGGTGATATTGTGAAAAAATTTAGTGAAGATGATGATTTAGTATTTGAGTATAATCGTGAAAAACTAATGATGGATGATATGAAGGAAGTTTTAACTAAAGAAGTAACTAAAAAGGTAACTGAAAAGAATACTTTAGATATTGCTCGTAAGATGAAACAATTAGGTTCAGATGCAACTTTTATATCTGAAGTTACTGGTTTAACTATTGAAAAAATAGATGAACTCTAATTTATTTTGTTAATTAGATAAGTGTAATGCTTATCTATTCTTTTGTACTTTTAATTAGTTTTCATTTTACTAAATATATGTCTTATTTTTTGTATAGATTAATGGTTAAATGTGTGAAGGTATAGACGGTAGTAGTAATATAAAGGTATATTATATATTTTTATTTTATGTTTTGGGTAAATCTGTAGGTATAAATGTACAGAGTTTAAAATATTAGGGATTTTTCAAAAATAAAAGTCACAATTTAATTAGCCCATGGAGTAATAA
>CAMJTE010000005.1 GCA_946408655.1 uncultured Caryophanales bacterium
TGCCACATGAAACTTATGTAATGGATTTAATGCAACCTTTAGTTGCAACAAATAACGAAAAGACATTTGATATTGAAGTTAAAGTAAACGGTGGAGGTACTAGTGGTCAAACTGGTGCAATTAGATTAGGTATTACACGTTGTTTACTTGCTTATGATGAAGCTAATAAAGATAATGATGACAGTTATAGAAAAATCTTAAAAAGAGCTGGTTTTGTTACTAGAGACCCAAGAAGTAAAGAACGTAAGAAACCAGGATTAAAGGCTGCACGTCGTGCTCCACAATTTAGTAAAAGATAATATTATATATTTAAAGTGTTTAGAAAGTTCGTGTCTACGGGCTTTTTTAGTTTAAATTTTATTTATTATAAATCATAAAATGTAATGGTGAATATATGAAAGATTTAAAACCATTATTAAATAAGTTAATCGCTCATAGAGGAATACATAATAAATATATAAAAGGAAATAGTTTAGTAGCAATTGATATGGCTATTATGAAGAATTATCCTGTTGAATTCGATATTACTTTAACTAAAGATAATGTAGTAATATTATGTCATGATAATTTTATCAAGTGCGAAAATAAAAGATACATAATAGGTAATTATTGTTATAAAAAATTAAAAAATGTTTGTCATGAACTTGTCAGTTTAGACGAGATTTTAAAGTTAGTTTCAGGAAAGGTGCCTCTATTAATTGAACTGAAACCATATGTCAAAGGTAATAAATTAGAAAAAGAGGCAGTGAAAATATTAGATTCATATAATGGATATTTTGCTGTACAGAGTTTTAGCCCATTTATTATATATTGGTTTAAAAAGAATAGACCTAATTATATAAGAGGACAATTACTTACAAATACATATAACTATAATTTTATAGTTAATGGCATATATAAATATATGTTATTTAATAAATTTACTAATCCAGACTTTATATGTTATAATATCAAGGGATTACCAAATATACAAATTAAAAATGCAAGAAAGAGTAAACCTGTTATTGGTTGGACAGTAAAAAAAGAAAGTCAAATAAAAGAATATGATAAATATTGTGATAATTTTATATGTGATAATATATTAGAAATTAGGAAGTGATTTCATGAGAATAAGTAATGAATGGAAAGATTATGAATGTATTGATGCGGGAAATGGTGAAAAGTTAGAACGTTGGGGTAACGTAATACTTAGACGTCCTGATCCACAGGCTATGTGGTATACTGAAGTTAATTCTAAATGGAATAAGGTAGATGGCTTTTATCACCGTAGTAAATCTGGAGGGGGTAACTGGGAATTTTTTTCTAAATTAGATGAATTTTGGACTATTGATTATAAAGGATTAACTTTTAAAGTAAGTCCTACAGGATTCAAACATACTGGTTTATTTCCGGAACAAGCTGTTAATTGGGATTTTATGATGGATAAAATAAAAAATAGTAATAGAAAAATAAAGGTACTAAATCTATTTTCTTATACTGGTGGAGCAACTATGGCTTGTTCTAAAGCAGGTGCAGATGTAGTACAAGTAGATGCATCTAAAGGAATGACGGAGTGGGCTAAAGAAAATATGAAGTTATCTCATTTAGAAAATAATTCTATTAGATTTATAGTAGATGATTGCCTTAAATTTGTAAAAAGAGAAGCACGTCGTGGTAATAAGTATGATGCAATAGTAATGGATCCTCCTAGTTATGGTAGAGGACCCAATAAAGAGATTTGGAAGTTTGAAGATAATATTTATAAATTAATTGAAGCATGTATGGATATACTATCCGATAAACCATTATTCTTTTTAATTAACTCATATACAACAGGTGTATCAGGTGTAGTTTTAGAAAATATACTTAAGACAACAGTATTAAAAAAATATCCAAATGGTATTGTTGATTCTGGTGATATAGGGCTTCCTATAACTAACAATGATTTAGTATTACCATGTGGAATATATGGTAGGTATCAATCTAATGATTAATATTTTATATGAAGATAATCATTTATTGGTAGTTGAGAAGCCAGTTAATATTCCAGTACAGTCTGATTCAAGTAAAGATATGGACTTCTTAACTTTATTAAAATATTATATTAAAAATAAATATAAAAAGCCTGGAAATGTATATTTAGGGCTTGTACATAGATTAGATAGACCTGTAGATGGAGTGATGGTATTTGCAAAAACTAGTAAATGTGCATCAAGATTAAGTGAGCAGATAAGAAATGAAGAATTTAGAAAAACGTATTTTGCAATAGTCGAAGGTAATATATTTGAAAGTGGATTGTTAAAGGATAAGTTATTAAAGGATGAATGTACAAATACTGTAAAGGTAGATAATAATGGTAAAGATGCAGAACTGTACTTTGAAAGAATCGATTATAAAGATAGTCTATCACTAGTTAAAATTAATCTAAAAACAGGTCGTTCTCATCAAATTAGAGTTCAGTTTTCATCAAGAGGATATCCATTATACGGAGATCATAGATATAATAAGAATTGTAAGAAGAATTCTCAAATTGCGTTATATGCGCAAAGTTTATCTTTTAATCATCCTATAACTAAAGAAAGATTAACATATTCTTTGCCTTTGCCTAGTAGATATCCATTTAATATATTTAAATAAAAATGTCAATCGTCGACATTTTTATATTGACTTTTAGATAAATTCATAGTAGATTAGTTATAGTAAAGGTTGTGATAATTTGAAAGAATATGCTATAAATTTTGGATATATAGATGGTGAAAATAAAAGTTCGATAGAAAAAAAAGAATTAATGATTTTTCCGACAATATATAATAGAATCTTAAAAGATGATGCATCAAAAGAAAAAATTAGTCCTACTTTATCATTGAATAGTTTTGTTCAATTACTTGTACATGACGGCTGGGTTGGATTACATGATGATAATGCTGTAACAAAGGAAAAATCAACTTTTCGATTATATTCAAAAAAATATAATACTCAACTTTTAATTTCAATTTCAAATGATAAAGTATTTAATAGAAATTATCAAATGTATATTAGTGATGGAATTGGTATATTGAGAAAAATAACTGGGAATAATTTGATATATTTCAATAATGGTTTAAATCAAAATACTGATAATAATCATTATCCGAAGATTGTTGTTGATAACACAGTTAAAACAAAAGTCAAAGTATATATAAACAGTGTGAAAAAACTATTTAAAGAAAAACCAAAATTAGCAATTGCTCTTTGCACATTAACTGTTGCTGTAACTGTTGCTGCAGGAGGTTTTGTTATAAAAACCGTTGTTGACAGGGTAGAAACTCAAAAACTTTTAGATGAATATAAAAAATATTCGTATCAAGTAAATCAGACTCTTGATGCCACAAGTCATAATGAGAATTTTTTTCAAGCTGAAAAAAATGGTAATGTAGATAATTCACTTGCTAATCCAAATGAACAGTTGGAGCAAGAGAAAATGGATTATAATGCTCAAAATTATCAAAGTATAAGATAAAAGGCATATAGTTAAATAGGTGATTATGTGATTATATATAAAAATAAGCCTAACAAACTATATGTTTTTATTATATTTATATTTTTAGTATTATTGGGGGGATTATATAAAATAAAAGCAACTTCTCTACCGCTTTTTGGTCATACATTTTACATTGATCCTGGACATGGTGGTCTTGATCCTGGTTCTATATATAAAGATACATATGAAAAAAATATAAATCTAGATATATGTTTTGCAATAAAAGAAAAATTAGAAAGTCTTGGAGCAGTAGTATACATGACTAGATATGGTGATTATGATTTAAGTTATATGCGAACTGGTGCGAGAAAAAGAAGTGATTTAAATAATAGAGCTAAAATAATTAATGAATCTAATGCTGATATGTATATATCTATACACCTAAACTCAGTAACATCTACTACTTGGCATGGCGCACAAGTATTCTATGATGATGTTAACGACAAAAATATAGAGATAGCAAATTTATTTCAAGAACACTTTAAGAAAAATCTTAATACGAAAAGAGAAGTTAAAGAAATAAAAACAATGCTTTTAAATAGAAAAATAACCATACCAGGAGTACTTATAGAAATAGGATTTCTATCTAATGCCAATGATAGATATTTATTAAGACAAAAATGGTATCATGAAAAGATTGCTAAAAATATTAGCAAAGTATTAATTAATTATTATAAGGCATAACCATGGCCTTTTTTTCATACAATTTTATAGGTGAAACATGAAAAAAATAATACTAACAATTATTCTATTTATACCTTTTATAATAAAAGGTATTAGTACTTCTGCAACTAGCGCAATCCTAATGGATACAGATAATAATAGGATAATATATTCTAAAAATATTCATGATGTAAGGAGCGTTGCAAGTATCTCTAAGATAATGACAGCTGTTCTTGCGGTAGAGTCAGGAAAACTAGATAGAGAGGTTAAAATTAATAGTTCTATCAATAAGGCATATGGTTCTGCTATATATATTAAAATAGGTGAAAAAATGAAGTTAAGAGATTTAGTATATGGACTTATGCTTAGAAGCGGAAATGATGCAGCTCTTGCCATTGCCGACTTTGTAGGAGGAGACGTTGATAACTTTGTCACAATGATGAATCATAAAGCTAAAGAAATAGGAATGAAGAATACTAAGTTTAATAACCCTAGTGGATTAGATGAAGATAAAGGGAATTATTCAACTGCTTATGATATGGCAATATTAACAAGTTATGCAATGAAACTAAATGATTATAAAGATATAGTTAAAACTAAAGAGTATAAATTAGAAACAAATAAAAATACTTATATATGGTATAATAAACATAAATTACTTAGATTATATAAATATACAACAGGTGGAAAAACAGGATTTACTAAAATTGCCAAAAGAACACTAGTTACAACTGCATCTAAAGATAATACAAATCTTGTTGCTGTAACGCTTAATGATGGTAATGATTTTAAAGATCATATGGATTTATTTGATTATGGATTTGATAATTATAAAAGTTATACAATATTAAAAAAAGGTACTGTTAATATCTATGATGAGAATTATTACAAAGATTATAATCTATATATAAAAAAAGACTTTAAATACATTTTAGATGATAGTGAAAAAGAATCAGTTAATATTAAATATAAAATAAAAAAGATAAAAAAGGTAAGAGATAGACAAGAAGTAGGTAGTGTTATAGTTAATCTTGGAGATAAAAGGATACATAGTGAACCAGTATATGTAAAAACTAAAGTTAAGAATAAGAAGAAGTGGTATCTATGGTAAATATAATTTGGACATTATTTATTGCTTGTGGAATAATATATTCAATATTTACTAACAATGTAGAAGTAGTTAATAATACTATTATGGAAAGTTCTAAAACTAGCCTTGATATGATTATGCAAATATTTCCTGTTCTTGCTCTTTGGATGGGACTTATGAATATTGCAGAAAAATCTAAATTATTAGATAAATTCTCTAATCTTATATCTCCAGTACTAACTAAATTATTTCCAGAAGTACCTAGAGGGCATGAATCATTAAGTTATATAGCCAGTAATATAATAGCTAATGTATTTGGGCTTGGTAGTGCGGCTACTCCGTTTGGCTTAAAAGCTATGGATTCTCTTCAGAAACTAAATAAAAAGAAAGATACTGCAAGCAGGTCTATGATTACATTTCTAATTATTAATACTAGTGGAGTAACATTAGTTCCGACAACCATAATATCAATGCGTATGATGTATAAAAGTGTAAATCCTACTAGTATACTTTTGGCATGTATTATAGGAACTGCTTGTTCAACAATAGGAGGTATATTTGTGGATAGAATATTTACAAAGTGGTATCATCATTAAATATATTTCTAATTTAATAATTCCTGTAATAGTATTACTTATAATACTTTATGGAATTAGAAAAAAAGTACCAGTTTATGATACTTTCTTAGAAGGCTCTAAAGATTCAGTAGGTATGATTATGAGTCTTTTTCCTACATTTCTAGCTATGATACTTGGAGTCAATATACTCATAAATAGTGGCTTTTTATCTTTCTTGCTAGGCTTTTTTAAACCATTATTTTCAACTTTAAATATTCCTTTAGAAATACTTCCTCTTGCTGCTATTCGTCCAATATCGGGGAGTGCATCACTTGCAATACTAAATAGTATTTATGATACTCATGGTCCAGATTCATTTGTTGGACTTCTTGCGTCAGTTATGCAAGGATCAACCGATACAACTCTTTATGTAATTACTTTATACTTTGGTAGTGTTGGTATAAAAAAAATAAGGTATGCACTTTGGGCAGGGTTATGTGCAGATTTAATAGGGATAATTGCAAGTATAATAATCACAAATATTTTGTTTTGACACATAAGATTATTTAATGTATAATTGGTGTGGTGATGTCGGTGGAAAGAGTACAAAAAGTAATCGCAGCCTCAGGATATTGTTCGAGAAGAAAAGCAGAAGAATTAATAAAAAAAGGTTTAGTATATATAAATGGAAATATTGCAAACCTTGGTGATAAAGTCAGTGGCAATGATTATATTGAGGTTGAAGGAAATGCAATAAGTGAAAAGCAGGATAAAGTTTATTATTTGCTTAATAAACCTCGTGGTGTTATTACAAGTACTACTGATGATAAGGGTAGAAAGACTGTTGTTGATTTAATAGCTGATAATAGAAGAATATATCCAGTAGGTAGACTTGATTATGATACTACAGGATTAATCATAATTACTAATGATGGAGAGTTAGCTAATTTACTTACACATCCTAAAAATAATATTGATAAAGTATATATTGCAAAGATAGAAGGATTAATTACTAAAGGTAATATTAGAACATTAGAAAATGGTGTAGTAATTGATGGAAAGAAGACTGCAAAAAGCAAAGCCAAAATATTAAAAGCAGATAAAAAGAGTAATACATCTATAGTTGAGTTAACAATCCATGAAGGACGTAATCATCAAGTTAAGAATATGTTTAAAGCATTAGGTTATAATGTTATTAAGCTTAAAAGAGAACGCATTTCATTTTTAACGGTAGATGGATTATCTTCAGGTGATTATAGACAGTTATCAATCCATGAAGTAAAAAAACTATACAACGAAGCAAAGGATTAACATCTTTGCTTTTATATTGCTTAGAAAAACGTGTGAATTAGAATAAAAAGTCCCTTGAAAAACGTGTAAACTATTTTGAAAAGTGCTTAGAAAAACGTGCGAGTATATTGAAATATATAATGAAATGTGATACTATATATGTAGGTGATGAAAATGAAAAGAAAAATTTATTCTAAACTACTAGAATGGAAGAATAATACAAAAAATATTAAACCGTTAATGGTATTGGGTGTAAGACAAGCTGGAAAAACTTATATAATTGAAGAGTTTTGTAAAAATGAGTATAAAAATTATATGTATGTTAATTTATTAGAAAATGATACAGTAAAAAATTTATATGATTTAGATTTAGATTCAAATGAAAAATATTTAAGACTTAAAGCAATTCTAAAATTTGATTTAGATAAAGAAGATTCAATTTTGTTTATTGATGAAATACAAGAATCAGAAAAACTTATATCAGAATTAAAATATTTTTGTGAAAAACATAATAATGTTAGAATTGTTTGTGCCGGTTCTTTGTTAGGTGTAAAACTAAAACGTTTAAAATCATCATTTCCAGTTGGTAAGGTAAAACTGCTTAAATTGTATCCAATGGATTTTGAAGAGTTTTTAATGTCTATGGGAGAAGATTATTTGATTGAATGCATTAAAGATTGTTATAACAATAATAAGTCTATGACAGAGTCAATTCATAATAAAGCATTAAGTTTATATAGAACCTATCTAATTACTGGTGGAATGCCAGAGAGTATTCAAAATATGGTAGATATAAAAGGTGATTATATCAACTATGATACAACAATTGTAAATGATATATTAGAATCATATTTTAATGATATGAATAAATATGTGACAAATGATGTAGAAGCATTAAGAATTAAAAGATTATATAACTCTCTACCATCGCAATTATCTAATGTATCTAAAAAGTTTCAATATTCAAATATATCTAAGGATGCTCGTGCTAGAGATTATGCAACATCACTTGATTGGTTAGAAGCAAGTAACATGGTTATAAAATGTAAGTGTGTAAAAAATCCAGAGATTCCATTAGAAGGATTTGTTGATGATGATACTTTTAAATTATATTTAAGTGATATAGGGGTTTTAAACAATATTATAAAAATTAGAGTCGAGGATATATTAACTGATAATATTTCACTATATAAAGGAATAATGATTGAAAACTATGTAGCAAATCAATTGTTATGTAATGGATTTGATTTATACTATTGGAAAAATGATGCAACTGCAGAGATAGATTTTCTGATTTATACAAAAGATGGGATTGTTCCAGTAGAAGTTAAAGCAGGAGATAATACTCAATCGAAGAGTTTGAATGTATATAATAATTCGTATGAACCAAAGTATTCAATAAGAATTAGTACAAAGGATTTTGGTTATAATGAAAAAACAAGAATTAAGTCAATACCTCTTTATGCGGTGTTTATGATAAAGTAAAAAACTAATTCGCATTTTGTGAATTAGTTTTCTTCTACTTTAATTGCATCAACTGGACATCCGTCTTTTGCATCCATAACATCATCATTTAAATCTTCTGGAACAATATCAGTTTTAACATCCATAATTCCATCATCTCCATATTCGAATACATCATTACAAATTGCTTGACATGCCCCACATCCGATACAAGTATTTCTATCAACTTTAACTTTCATAGTACCTCCTAGAACAATTATAAATGACTTATAAAAAAAAATCAATAAAAATCATGTTTAGTGTAGAAATAATATTTGTTTTATAGTATAATGTTAATTGTACAAAAATAGACATAATGTTAGATTGGAGTTAGTTATGAAAAAATTCTTTTTGTTTGTTATTTTGACCTTTATATTTCCATTATTCATTAATGCGGAAAACAGAATTGTTTTTGAAAATGAAGAAGCAGAAATTACCCCAGGCGGTACATATGATGTTGCAATAAAAGTTTTATCTGATGCAGATTTTGATGAAGTAGATTTTGGGATAATTACAACATCAGCATTAATAAAACTTAATAATGTTAAAATTAATGAAGAATTTGTAAATAGTGATAATAAAGATTATGTATTAAAATCTAAAACCAAACAAAAATCTGGAACTGTAGTTGCGACTGTAACACTTAAAGTTGATAATAATGTTCCAATTGGTACAACTGGATTTATAAAAATAACAAATCCAAAGTTAACTTCAGATAAAAAGTATAATCTAGATATTGCAACTCTTAATGTTACTGTTAAAGAAGAGATTAAAAGTAATCTTTTAGCAAGTCTATCTTCTACAATTGCTCCTTTTGAATTTAATAACGATAAATTTGAATATGAAGTTAAAGTAGATGATAATGTAGATGAGTTTGATTTAGTGGCAGAGGCAGAAGATTCTAAAGCAGTAGTAAATATATCTAGTCAAAAGTTAGACAAGAGAAAGAACATTATTAATGTAAAAGTATCTAGAGATACGCTTGAGGATAAGACTTATAAAGTAGTTGTTATAAAAAATATAAAAGAAGATAATAGTAAAAAAATTGTTAGAAATTCAAGTAGTGATAAAAAGACTACATCTATGATAAAGAATAAGTGGTTACCTATTATAGTTAGTTTAGTAGCTCTTCTTATTGTAGATTTATTCTTTGTAAAGAAAAATAAATAATTAGGTGACTTATGAAAGTTTTTAGATTAATTATTAGACTGCTTTTTTGTATAGTCTTATTATTCACCTTAATTTATAATACATATTTACTTAGAAGTCTTGGTTTAACTTATAATAAATATATTTTAATTGCGCTTATAATTGTTTATATAATAATGCTATTATTAATACTTGGAATACTACTATTAAAAAATATGATTGCTAAAGTAATTATTTATATTATATCTACTTTAGTAATTATTACATTCTCATTTATAATATATTACCTATATAATACACTAAACTTTATAAATAGCTTTGGTAAAGTTAAAGATCAATATGATTACTACTATGTAATAGTTAATATAGATAGTAAATATCATAACATAGATGATTTAGATGGTAAGATAATGGGAGTTAATAATAGTGTTAAAGAAGATATACTTAATAAAGTAAGTATAACTAATAACAAAATAGGTTATGATAAAACAAATCTATTATACAATGATTTAAAGAGTGAAAAAGTTGATTTTATATATATAAGTGATACTGATGCATATTTATTAGAAGAACAACTAGGTGAAGAATTTACAAAAAGTATTCGTATTATTAAAAAAGTAAAAATAAAGAAAGAAATAAAAATAGAAACCGAAAAAGAAATAGATGACTCATTTATTCTATACATAAGTGGAATAGATACCAAAGGTGTGATATCTAATGTAAGTAGAAGTGATGTAAATATTTTAGTTACAGTAAACACAAAGACATACCAGATATTGTTGTCAACAATTCCTAGGGACTATTACTTTCAATTGCACAATACTGAAGGGTATAAAGATAAATTAACTCATGCAGGTATTTATGGAATAGATATGTCCATTTCAACCATAGAAGATTTACTTGATATTAAAATTAATTATTATCTTAGAGTAAACTTTGATACATTAATTAAATTAATAGATGAAATTGGTGATATTGAAATATACTCTGATCAGGATTTAAGTTTCTGTGATATAAAAACTGGATATAATACTTTAAATTCTAGTTGTGCGCTTAGATTCGCTCGTGAGAGAAAATCCTATGAAACTGGTGATAGACATAGAGGAGAGAATCAAGAAGAAGTATTAAAAGCAATGATAAATAAAATAGGAAGTGATAATGTTTTACTTTCTAAATATGATGATATACTTAAAAAATTATCAGATAATTTTGAAACAAATATATCTGATAGTATAATTAAAAATATTGTTAAAATTCAAATGAAAGATATGCCTAAGTGGAATATTGATACATATAATTTAGATGGTTTTAATTCATATGATTATACATATAGTTATGATAATGATGTTAAACTTTATGTCATGGAACCAGATATTAATACAATTAATAATTTAAAAAACCATATAAATAATATAATAAATGGTAAAATGTTTTATGAAATAAATAATTGAGGTGATTAGATGGAAACAATAGATATTAAAGAAATGTTTAATTATTATAAGGGGAAGATGCCTTTTATAATTATGATAGTAGCGCTTGTAGGAATTATAGGATCAGTTTATAGTTTTGTTTTTCAAACACCTAAATATAAATCCACAACAAGTGTAATACTTAAAAACGATAGTACACAAAGTAATATATTAACTGTTAATGATTTAAATATGAATAAGAACTTAGTTGGTACTTATTCTGAAATAGTTAAAAGTAAAAGAACATTAAATCAAGTTATAAAGAATCTTAAACTAGACTATAGCGTTGGACAGTTATCAAGTATGATTCAAGTAACATCTGTTGCAGATACAGAAATAATAAAAATAACTGTATCTGATGTTAATAAAAAGAATGCTAAGGTAATTGCTGATGAGGCAGCTAATGTGTTTGTAGAAGAAATTCCAGAATTATATAGTATCTCTAATGTTAGTATATTAGATTCTGCAGAGGTAGCTAATTCTCCATATAATATAAATGTAAAAAAACAATTAATATTATATTTATTAATAGGTTTAGTATTAGGATGTGGAATAGTATTTATAATATATTATTTTGATAGAACTATAAAATCTGTAGAACAAGTAGAAATGAAAATAGGACTACCAATTTTAGGTGCAGTTCAAGAATGTAAGAAAGGAAAATGATAATATGAAAAATGAACTTATAGTAAAGACTATGCCTAAATCGGTAGTAAGTGAAGATATTAGAACAATAAGAACTAATTTGGAATTTTCCTTATCAGATTCTGATGAAAAAGTAGTTATGGTAACAAGTCCCCTGCCAGGAGAAGGAAAAAGTTTTATTAGTAGTAATCTTGCTGTTGCGCTTGCGCAAAATGGAAATAAAGTACTTCTTATAGATTGTGATCTTAGAATGGGTAGAATTCATAAAATGTTTAACCTAACCAATAAGGTGGGATTATCTAATTTAATTGCAAAATATAATGAGGTTGAAGAGGTAGAGGAGTATGTTAAAAAAACAGATGTAAAGAATTTATTTGTTATTTCTCGTGGTACTGTTCCACCAAATCCATCAGAGCTATTATCATCAAAAAGGTTTGAGAATATTATTAATGATTTTAAACAACTATTTGATTATATTTTATTAGATAGTGTGCCTGTAACTGGACTTCCTGATGCTTTAGTATTATCTAAAATTGCTGATAAGACAATCATAGTTGTTAAATACGGTTCTACTAACATAGATGCACTAGAGGATACTAAAAAGGCGTTAGATAATGTTGATGCTAAAGTTGCTGGAGTTGTAGTTAATAAGATTCCAAAATCTAAAACAAAGTATGGAAACTACTACTATTACTATGGTAAAGATGATGATTGATATACATACGCATATTATTTCTAATATAGATGATGGTTGTAAGAGTATAGATGATTCATTAAAAACTATAAAAAAACTAAAGGAGTTAGGTTTTTCTAAAATTATTTTAACTCCTCATTATATGAAAGGTTCTAATTATCAAGCTAATAATGATATAAAGATTACTAAATATAATGAATTAAAAGAATTGGTTAAAAAAGAAAATGTTGATATAGAACTTTATTTAGGTAATGAAATATATATTAATAATGATATTGTTAATCTTATAATTAATAAAGAAATATATCCGTTAAATGATACAAAATACTTATTAATAGAACTACCTTTATATAATGAGATTAATGGTATAGAAGATTATTTATATGAACTTAAATTAAAAGGATATATTCCGATAATTGCTCATCCAGAAAGATATTTATACTTTCAAAAGAATTATAAGAAAATTGTTGAATTATATGAAAGTGGTGTATTATATCAATCTAATTATGGGAGCATACTTGGGGTTTATGGTAAGGAAGCCAAGAAATTATTTAAATATGCTTTAAAAAAAGATATGATATCATTTCTAGCAACTGATATTCATAGTCCTAATTTCTCTTTAATTAAAGATTTTAAAAAAGCAACTAAGAAAATTAAAAAAATAGTTGGCAATAAAAGATTTGAAGATTTAACATTTAATAATGCAAATAAGATAATTGATAATAAGAAAGTAGAATACTTTGAATAGTGTTTTATTACTAATTTGCATTTTTTTTAATTTATGGTATTATATTATACAAATTTCGTGGAGATTTTATATTTAAATATGAATAAAGGGGATGATTATAATATGATATCATTTATTATTGGTGTATTTACTGGAGTCGTATTAGCCACAATTATATTATGTTGTTTACAGATGAGTAAACAGTAATGCAATCATTATTTGGTTGCTTTTTTTCATATGTTATGAAAAACATGTTATGAAAAAATGTTGTCAAACTATGTAATTTGTTGTATAATTTTTATAGATATAGAATTGATGTAGGATGTTGTTATATATGAATGAAAATTATATTGATAGTTATGTTAGTATTGATGGTAATAGAACTACTAGGAAGACTATTGCTAAACTATTTATAATTATATTTGCTGGATTAAAATTTGTCTGTGATAGATTGTTAGCTTTAGTAGGATTAATAGTATTTTCGCCTATTATGATAATAATAGCTATAATAATAAAGTTGGATAGTAAAGGTCCGGTGTTGTTTAAACAAGTAAGAACTGGCAAAGGTGGAAAAAATATTAATATATATAAGTTTAGAACAATGGTTGTAACAAATAATGTATTAGATTTTTCAAAGGGTGATAAGCATACTAAAGTGGGAACACTTTTAAGGAAAACATCATTAGATGAATTACCACAACTATTTTCTATTTTAATAGGGGATATGAGTTTTATTGGTCCTCGTCCTTGGATTCCAGAGTATTATGAGAATATGAATGATATTCAAAGACATAGATACTGTGTTAGACCAGGACTTACAGGTCTTGCCCAAGTAAGTGGAAGGAATAAACTTACTATATTTGATAAAATAAACTATGATTTAGAATATATAGAGAATTATTCACTATATCAAGATATTAAAATTATTCTTCTATCAATAAAAGCAGTTATCAAGGGTAATGGGGCAGATGCAGGAAAAGAAACAATAAAGATTGAACTTAGAAAACTAAAAAATCAAAAGAGTATGCGTGAAAAACAAATTAGTAAAAGAGGAGTAAGAAAGTGAAAAAAGTGTTATTTACTGCAACAGTTGATTCACATATATTGCAATTTCATTTGCCTTATTTAAAACTTTTTAAAGAAAAAGGATATGAGGTTCATGTTGCTACTAATGGCACTGAAGAAATTCCTTATTGTGATATAAAACATGTTGTAAATTTTGAAAGAAATCCTTTGAAAATTAATAATTTAAAGGCAATTAAACAGTTGAAAAAAATAATTAATAAGGAAAAATTTGATATTATTCATACTCATACACCAATGGGATCTGTTGTTACTAGATTAGCAGCCAAAAAAGCAAGAAAAAAATTTCATACAAGAGTTATATATACTGCACATGGATTTCATTTTTTTAAAGGAGCTCCCCTCAAGAATTGGTTTATTTTTTATCCTGTTGAAAAATATTTATCTAAATATACAGATACTCTAATTCTGATTAATCAAGAAGATTATAATTTAGCCAAGAAAAAATTTAAAAAAAGATGTAGAGATATAGAATATGTACCAGGTGTTGGTATAGATGAGAAGAAGTTTAGCGTGGTAATTAAAAAAAATGATAAAGATAATTTAAGGAAAAAATTTGGTTTAAAAAAAGATTATTATATTTTGACTTGTGTTGCAAGATTGGACAAAAATAAAAATCAAATATTTTTGATAAATCTTTTAGAAAAAATTATTAATAAATATGATAAAATTCACTTGTTGTTAGTTGGCCCTGATGAATTAGATGGCTTTTATCAAAGTGTTGTTAAACAAAAAAAATTAAACAATAATATTCATTTTTTAGGAAAAAGGGAGGATATCTCTGAAATTCTTTCAATTACTAATATTGTTGTTTCTTCAAGTTTAAGAGAAGGTTTGCCAGTTAATGTATTAGAAGCAATTTTTGCCCGAAAACCTACAATTGCAATAGAAAATAGAGGCACAAGATCATTGATTAATAGCAAAAATGGTTTTATTGTTAAAAGTGATGATTATGAAAATTTTATTAAATGCATTGAAATAATATATAATAAAAATTTTACTTTTAATGATAATGAAAGTAAAAAAAAGTATTCACTTAGAAATATTTTAAGTGAACTAGAGAAAATATACTTTGGAGGTTAATATGAAATACTCATTTATGGATATAATTGGAATAGATATTGATAATAATTATAAATGGCTTGATTCGTTTTTTTTGGATGATCATTTATTAAGAAAAAATGACGGGAAGAACAAATATAAAAAGAATATTAAAATTATCTATAACAAACATATTGATTATAGTGATAGTAGAGAAATTGAAAAAGATATTTTTGCATGTGATAAGTATATGTTTGACAAAAAGAAAATGGTAAAAATATATAAAGAAAGAGACACATATGTAATTGAAAGTAATCAGGAGTGTAATGAATGGTTTGTTATTGTTTTACAATTGGTTTTGTTGTCTGAAGATTATTCAATTATTCATGCTGCTGCTGTTTGCAACACGGATGGAGAAGCATTATTGTTACCATCTTGGGGTGGCGTAGGTAAAACAGCCTCAGTTTCTAAACTTGTAGATAAAGGATATAAACTTTTAGGAGACGATTTAAACGTTATAAAAAGTGATGGTACTATTTTAGGGTTCCCTAAGAAGTTTGTTTTATATTATTATCATAAAGAGTTATTTCCTAATGTCTTTGAGAAGAAAAATATAAAGTGCAATAATTTTTTGAATAATTTTTATACGGCAATTATTCCAACAGTAAAAAAAGTGTTGAGAAAAATTCCTTGCCTGCTTACTTATGCTAGAAAGCATAATCCACAATCAATGAAAGTTTCTCCATTTGAAATATTTGGAGAAGAAGCAATATATACAGAAAAGGCAAAAATTTCTCAGATAATGTGGCTTGATAGGTTGTATCAAGACAATTATGTAAAAAAAATAAGCAATTATGACTTAGTATCTAAATCAGTATCGGTTAGCATGCATGAACTTTTTACTGATAATATCGAAAGTATACTTATATTATGTGGCATGAATCTGTTTAATTATGATAATGTATTTAATAAAATGTATCAAATCTATAAAGATGCTTTATCCGTTCACTCTGTGGAGCTTAATATAAATAAAAATTCTGAAGTCAGTAATGTTCCTAACGAAGTGTTAAAAAATATTAAAATATAGAATGGCGGGTAGAAGTGAGAATCTTATTTTGTTTAGATGTTAAGTTAAAAAAATTTAAAGATAAATATTTTACTTCCGGAGCTGCTGATTATCAGTATTTTAATAATCAAAAAATTTTTAAGAATGATATATTAAATGTAATATGTAGAAGTGATGATGAAAATTTTAGTACTAAAATGTCAGTTTCTTCTGGGAAAAATGTTAATTTTACAACAATTAATAGTTACTTTAGTCTACTCAATCCAAAATTTAAAAACGAATTAAAGGAAATGATTAATAATTCGGATTTATGTTTAATAAAATTACCAACAATAATTGGGTGTTTTGCATGTCATTACGTAAAAAAAATGAAAAAGAGATATGTTATTGAAATGGTTGGGGATCCATACTATTCGTTAAAATATAGGGGAGATTTAATTTCAAAAATAATGGCTCCAATAATTAAGAGTATTAACAAGTATTATATAAAAAGAGCTGCTGCTGTAATTTATGTTTCAAAAAAGTATTTACAAGATAGATATCCCACAAAAGGAAAATCGTTTACATTATCCGATGTAAGTTTGATTAAGTGTAATGAAAGTATTATTGAGAAAAGATATAAAAGGATTAAAAAATATAACAAAATGGTCGTTTATAAGTTTGGAATAATTGGGTCATTAAATGTACGATATAAGGGATTAGATACAGCATTATTTATGATTAATGAATTAAAAAGAAATAATATAAATGTAGAATTGCACATATTAGGAACTGGAAACAGAAGTTATTGGGATAAAATTATTGAGTCATTAAATATTTCTAATAATGTATTGTATGATGGAGTTATTGAACACGAAGAAATTTTTGATTGGTTTGATAAAATAGATTTCTTTTTAATGCCTAGTTTAACAGAGGGATTACCTAGAAGTTTAATTGAAGCTATGAGTCGAGGATGTTTATGCATTGCATCAAATGTTGGTGGTATTCCAGAATTATTAGAAACCAATTCTCTAGTTAATCCAAAAGATTATATGAGCATGAAAAATATTGTTTTAAATATGATTGAAAATATTGATGATTCTGTTAAACAAAGCAAAAGAAATATTGATATTTCAAATGATTTTCAGATTGAACGATTAAGACTACAAAAGAAAAAAATCAATGAAATTATATTAAAGGAGATTATTAATTATGAGGATCTTACATGTAGTAAATAGGATGGGAATGGGTGGAATAGAAACATTTATTATGAACATATATCGTTCTTGTGATGATAATGTAACTTTTGATTTTGCAGTGCATTCTAAAAAATTAGGTGAATATGATAATGAAATTCTTACTAAAGGTGGAAAAATATATAGATTTAATTCGAGAAGAGACAATTTTATAAAATATTGGTCTGAGTGGAGATCGTTTTTAAAAAATAATTCAAAAAAATATGATGCGATACATATGCATGTTAGTTCTTTAACTACAATTGTTCCATTAATATATGCAAAAAAATATGGAATAAAGGTAAGAATTATACATGCCCATAGCACATCACAAAATGGGATTATACATAAAATTTTTTGTTTTATTAATAAAAAGAGAATAAAAAAATATGCAAATTTTCTTTTATCTTGTTCCCATAAGGCCGGAAATTTTGTATTTGGAAATAATAAGTATGAGATCGTATATAATGGGATTAATATTTCTAAATATAAATTCAATTCCGAAATACGAAATTCAGTTAGAAAAAAACTTAAATTAGATGATAGAACATTAGCTTTAGTGCATGTAGGAAGATTTACATATGCTAAAAATCATGATTTCCTTATTGATATTTTCAAAGAAATCCATAAAAAAAATATTAATGCAAAACTATTTTTAATAGGAATTGGCGAATTAGAAAAAGATATACGTGATAAAGTAAATAATTTTAAACTCAGTGGATATGTTGTGTTTTTAGGAGTTAGAAATGATATTTGTACATTATTACAGGGCATGGATTTTTTTGTTTTTCCATCAAACTATGAAGGTCTTCCAATTGCTACAATTGAAGCCCAGGCAAGTGGATTACCAGTTATTGCATCTGATTGTGTTACAAAGGAAATATCAATAACGAAACTAGTACAATTTTTATCTTTAAATGAGTCACCTAAGAAATGGGCGCAAACTATTTTGGATCATAGATTTGATAGGACAAAAGATGCAAAACAAATACTAAATAATGATGATTATGATATAATAAGGACGAAAGATAAAATTCTTGAAATTTATAATTATAAAAAAGAGGCGAATAAATGTGATCAAGGAAAATACTATGAAAGTAACTAAAACAATAATTTCTTATTTTTTCATTTTATGTATTTCTATCATTTTTTGTGCAATTTTTCCTATTGAAAAATTAATAGATGATTATGACAAAAATCTTTTTATCGTTTCATGGATTATTAATATATTATTTGTTATTAATGTTTATAATATTTATAAAATAAAAAGAAATATATTTGATTTTAATATTGTTTTTTTAGTTTTCTTGTTCGTGTTTTGTAATGGTCAATTATTTTTATATTCAATTGGTGTAAAAATTGATGATTTGATTGTAATAAAGGTTTCAACAAAAAATGAAATCTTAAAGGCGGCATTTTATTTCTATTTTAGTATGTTGTTTTTTAGTTTTGGAACTTTAATAGGGTTAAATAGAAACGAAATTGAAATAAATGAGCATATAGAAGACGAAATTCTATCTAAATCTATTTATAGAGTTGGATTTGCTTTGTTAGTTATTTCAATAGTTCCATATATATATATATTGGTTCCTAAAATGATTAACTCGATTTTGTACGGGTATAATTATTTATATTCCTCTTCTATACAAAATTCAAATTTTATATCTTACTTATCAAAGTTAATGGTACCTTCAGTTTTTATGATAATGTATGGAAGAGTTAATCTAAATAAAAAAAATATACACTTAATTATTTTTTTTGCAGTAATCATAATTTGCTGTATGATTACTGGAGCTAGGGGAGATGCACTATCTATTCTAATTGCTCTTCTAATATTTAAAAATCAATTTGAGAAAAAGTTTATAAAAAAAGATTTACTAAAATTGGCTGCAATATTTTTAATAATTTTTATTTCTATTCCAATTACAGCATCCTTTAGAAGGACGGAAAATAAATCTATTTCCGGATTTGTTGAAGTCCTAAGTGAAAATTTAACTGGAAAGGATAATTTTTTTGTAGATACTGTTTCTGAATTGGGATACACAATGCATTCACTAATATTGACTGAACAATTAGTTCCTAACTATATAAATTATCAGTGTGGTAGATCTTATCTATCTAGTATTGTAATGATAATTCCAAGCGGATTATTGGGAACAACATACTTTGCAGATAATGCTGCTCTTGATATATGGCTTCAAAAAGTTCACAAATTATCTTATGGTCCAGGATTTTCTTTAATAGCTGAAACTTATTATAATTTTGGATGGTATGCTGGAGTTATATTTTCATTTTTTCTTGGTTTGTTCTTTTCAAAAATTTTTGACATAAGACACGAAAAAAAAGATTATTCAAAGGTTCTTCAATTGCTTTCTTTTATATTTTTGTATAATTCTTTGTTAGTAGCTAGATTTCCTTTTCATAGTATTCCTAGGAATTTATTTTATATGTTTTTAATTCCATATATATTAATACAATATGATTATAAAAAATCAAAAACTATAGAAAGGTATGGTACTTAAAATGAAAATAACGATTTTTACTCCAACATATAATCGAGCATATATACTTAATAAACTATATGAATCACTTTGTAATCAAAAATATAGAGATTTTGAATGGCTAATTGTTGATGACGGATCAACAGATAATACTAAGGAATTGATAAAAGGATATATAAAAGAAAAAAGAATAAATATCAAATATTTTTATCAAGAAAATAGTGGGAAACATATAGCAATTAATAATGGAGTTCAAAATGCACAGGGCGATATTTTTTTTATTGTTGATTCCGATGATTATTTATGCGAATCTGCTCTTCTTAATATAAAAAATTGTTTTGATAAATTAAACAACAATAACAAAATAGCTGGAATTGGTGGATTAAGAATTCATGAAGATGGCACTATAATTGGAAAAACTTTTAGCAAAAGAAAACAGTTTATAGATTCATCATCTATTGATAGAAGAAAATACAACATTTTAGGTGATAAAGCAGAATGCTTTTATACAAACATTCTAAAAAACTATAAGTTTCCAAAAATTGAGGGGGAAAAATTTATTAGTGAAGCTTATATATGGAATAAAATAGCCCAAGATGGTTATCTGATAAGATGGTATAATATTCCTTTTATTGTTTGTGAATACATAGATGATGGTTTAACAAAAAATAGAAAAAAAATAGTTGAAAATAATCCAAAAGGACATTTGATTTACATATTAGATTTAATAAATGTTGAAAAAAACCTATTTAGAAATATTGCTCATAAGAGTTCATTTTACAGATATGGTAAAGAATATTATACGGATAATCAGATAATGAATAAATTAAAAATTGGAAAAATTCAGTTATTCTTTATTAAAATTATTTCAAGGATTAGGAGATAGTATGGTGTATAAGGTAAAAAAAATTGTAAGTTTTTTGATAATTAAGTTTCATCAAATAAAAAGAAGAGGAGTAAAAATAAAAACTTTTAATTGTTCTAAAGATTTAATATTTGAGGATTATGTTAGGATACCTAAAAAAGTTATAATAAAAGAAAATTGTAGAATTGGGAAGTGCACTTATTTGAGCCCGCATGATATTATCGAATCTAATGTAACCATTGGAAAATATTGCTCTATTGCACCAAATGTATATATTGGTCCAGGGGAGCATTATAAGAGTTTTAAAACTACGCATCCGATTTTATTTGATCCAGCATGGAGAAAGATTGTAGGTATTAATGAGAAAGATAACTATTACAAAAAAATTTGGAAATCAGATAAAAGCACATTAATTGGTAATGATGTTTGGATAGGGATAAATAGTATTGTTATGCGAGGTGTGAAAATTGGAGATGGTGCGATTATTGGTGCAGGTTCTATTGTTACAAAAGATGTTGAACCATATTCCATTAACGTTGATGTACCTTCAAAAACAATAGGATATAGATTTGATAAAAAGACCATTGTAGAATTGCAAAAAGAGAAATGGTGGGAAAATGATTTAAGTACAATAGATTTGAATTCAATGTATAATAGTGGTGATACAAATGAGAACTGAAAAGTCAATTAAAAATGTGATAGTTGCTTTTATCAGTAACTTTCTTTCGATTTTTATAAGTTTTGTAGCTCAAATTTTTTTTGTTAAGTATCTTGGTAAAGAGATACTGGGATTAAATGGACTATTTACAAATGTTGTTTCGATGCTTGGGATAGTTGAACTTGGTTTGGGAACAGCATTAATTTATCATCTTTATGAACCAGTTGCAAATAATGATAAAGAATCTATTAAATCCTTAATGAAATTTTATAAAAAAAGTTATCATTTGATTTCATTGATTATTTTTTTATTAGGAATTCTTTTAATTCCATTTTTACAATTATTTGTTAAAACTACGTTAAATATAAATATATCTTTGATTTTTTTTCTTTTTATTATAGAATCGTCATCTACATATTTATTAAGTTATAAGAGATCAATTTTATATGCTTATCAAGAGAATTATATAACTAATATAATTAAAATAGTATATATCTTAGGTCTAAATATTTTTCAAATTATTATTTTGATTATTTTGAAAAATTATTTCTTATTTTTGTTATTAAAAATTGGTTTTCGATTTTTAGAGAATTTATTAATAACAATATATGCTAATAAACACTATGAATTTATTAAAGATAAAAATGTAAAACCATTAAATAAAAAAACTAAGTCTGATATTTTTAAAAAGATAAAAGGACTTTTGTTTCATAAAATAGGTACATATATTGTAATGGGGACAGATAACATAATAATATCAAGGTTTCTTGGACTTGTCAGTGTCGGTATTTTTTCAAATTATAGTTTAATAATCAACGGGATTAAAAATTTATTTTCTCAGGTTTTTTATTCTATCACTTCAAGTGTAGGCAATTTACTTGTTGAAAAAAATGAAACCAAATCATTTAATGTTTATAATAAGATGATTTTCGGTAATTTTTGGCTTGCTACTTTTTGTAGTATTTCATTTTTCATAATCTCAAAACCCTTTGTAATATTGTGGTTGGGAAAAGAATTTATTTTATCAAAAAGAATTGTTTTTTTATTGATGATTCAACTTTTCTTGGATATATATGGATATACTATTGGTGCGTTTAAAAACGCTGCCGGTATTTATCATGAGGATAGATTTATTCCAGTAATTCAATCAATAATTAATCTCATTGTCTCAATTATTCTTGTAATTAAAATGGGATTGTTTGGAGTGGTTATTGGCACAATAGCTAGCTATTCAATATTATATTTTTTTAGTTATCCCAAATATGTATATTGCAGATTATTTAAAAAGACATTGTATAATTACTACTTAGATTTCTCTAAAAAAATTGCAGTGTTTGTTTTTATATTTTTGATAACAATGATTATTTCAGAATTCTCCTTAACAAATAATACAATAATAGATTTAATATACTCTGTTGTATGCTGTTTAGTTATTCCTAATGCTTTAATCTATCTTTTTTATCATAATACATCAGAATTTAATTATTACAAATATTTATTAATTAAAAAATTGATAAAAAAAAATAGATAATGCTGAATCTACGGGCTGTTGGCAAACTAAAAAGTTTCCAATAGCTTATTTTTTTAATTTAACTGACTCAAATATTCAAAAAAACAAGTAAAGAAATGGAACATAGATACATATTGGCAACCTGTTTTTCATTATTTTAATCAATGCAGGTAATATTAAAACTTTTAATACTATAATCGAAGAGGAACGTCTAAAAGACTAATTATTTATTTTCGTGATTTCACTAAAAAAAGGAAATTTAAAAGTCTTGTTGTATATTATATATGAAGGAGGTGGAGGAATAAAAATGAAAGATACCACCATTAATGATTTAAGTAGAGGAAATTTAAAACTTTACTAATGTATTCTTCTTTTGAAGATTAGTAAAGTTGATAATTACATATAAAGAATAGATTAATTCTTTAATAAATTTGATCATAAAGTAATTGAAAAAAATATATATTTTAGAAGGAGAATGTAAGATGAATGAGATAATAGAAGTGGAAAATATAAAGATAAAAGATATGATATATGAGATTAGAGGAGTAGAAATAATGCTTGATACAGATTTAGCTAAACTTTATCAAGTGGAAACTAAGAGAATAAATGAAGCGTTAAAAAATAATCCTGATAAATTTCCAGAAAGATATTCATTTAGAATTAGTGAGTATGAATATTTATATTTGAAGTCGAAAATTTCGACTTCAAAAGGTGGTTCTAGAAAAGGACATACTGTGTTTACAGAGCAAGGAGTTTATATTTTAGCAACCATATTAAAATCCAAAGTAGCAACTGAAGTTTCTCTTGCAATTATGGATACATTTGTAAAAATGCGATATTATATTAGTTACAATAAATCATATTTACCATATAAGTTTTTACTGTTAGAAGATAAAGGCAATAATAATACAAAAAGAATAGATGAATTATTTGATAAATTTGATTGTAAGGTGATTGCTAAAAACTATATATTTTTTGAAAGAGAACTATATAATGCATATTCATTATTAATTGATATTCTAACCAAAGCAACTGATGAAATAATTATAATAGATAATTACGCCGAAAATGAATTATCATATATATTAAAAATAATACATAATAAGATAATAATAGTATCTAAAATATTGATGATACATTAAAAGAAAAATATGAAAGTCAGTATACAAATGTAACATTTATAAATAATAATACTTTTCATGATAGATTTATAATTATTGATAGATGTAAATTGTATTCTAGTGGAGCATCATTTAAAGATTTAGGTAGGAAATGTTTTGCAATTAATGAGATTACTATAAAGGAATATTTAAATGAAATAATAAGTATTGTATTAGATGTGTAACAACTGTAGAAATATGCAAATTATTTTTAAGGTCGCAAATTGCGACCTTAAATAATGTATAGACCTCTTGGTTTAACAATAATAAAACAATTGTAAAAGTTATCTTAGAAATTCATCAATAGACAACTTATATGTTTTACATAATGTGTATAAAGTTAAAGTAGTAATCAAATTCATACCAATTTCATAATGGCTGTAGCACGCTCTAGATATTGATAAAGTATCTGCAATCTCTTGCTGACTTAATCCTAGGTTTCTTCTTAGTCGTTTTAGTTTAATGCCCATACTTTTTTTATCAAGCTTAATTTCACCATCATATTGTTTATTGTTTTTAGAAAGTCTTAATATATAATCTACAGAATAATTAAAGTTATTACAAAATTTTATTAATTTTTTTAATGGTATTGTGTCGTAGGAATTCTCCCATCCTCTTACGGTAGAGTTATGAACACCAAATATATTACCTAATTCTGTTTGTGTCATTTCTAACTCTTCTCTTGCGCTTTTCAAATTATTATCAATCATATCATTACCACAACAATTTTCGCATTTAATAATCTTTTGATACGAAAATAGTGGGTAATATATCAAAAATGTGATATAGTTGTATAAATTAGGATAATAATATGATAGGAGTATCATGAAAAATAATAATAAAGCTTTTACCTTAATAGAATTAATTGCAACAACAGTAATAATATCAATAGTACTATTAATAACAACAGTGCTAATTTTAAGCTTAATAAGAAGTGTAAAAAAACAAGCAAATATGCGAAGCATAGATAATTATGGAAGAATTGTAGAGACAGCTATGGCAGAGTATCAATCACAGTATTTAAAATATCCAACATCAATAGATGAACTTGAAATAGAATATGTAGGGTCAGTTATAGAATGTGAAACAAGAAGAATTAATCCAGATTATTCAATATACTTATCAGAATGTAAGGTAAATGGTAAAGAAGTACACGACTCTGCGTCGGAGGATGGATGGTATCACTATGGTAAACTTATACTAACAGATAAAGAATATGTAGATATCTTTGGGAAAAATATATAATTAGCTCTAAAAGAATACTATGAAGATAATAATAATTATCCTGTTAATTATAGACCGCTTACTCTTCCAAAACTAGATAAGGAAGTTAACTGTACTTCAGCAATAAATTCAGATGGAACAGTTTTCTTAACTAAATGTAGCGTTAATGATGAATATGTGATAGATGATACTAGTGATGATGGATATTACCATTATGGTGAGATTATTATTCTTAAACAAAATTTATTAGAAAAAACTAATTCAGAGGATATATTAGATTATAATGATGGAAACATACACGAACTGTATAGATTTGATCATCCAGCAACAGAGCAAACACTTGATTTAACAGATTATAGATATATAGGAAATGCCCCTAATAATTATGTTAATTTTAATGATGAGTTATGGAGAATAATTGGTATCTTTAAAGTGGAAGATGATGATGGTAACTTGGAAGAAAGAGTAAAGATAGTTAGAAATGAATCATTGGGTAGTAAGGTGTGAAATTCAAGTAAAGTTAATGAATGGGTATCATCAACAATGCAGATATATTTAAATGATGATTATGATATGAGTGATTATTCCTTAAGCTTCATTAAAAATGTAAAATACTATTTGGGTGGTCTCACATCGTATTCGGATTGTGATGGTGAAGGGTATTATAAAAGTGAACGATTAAATCCAACACAAAGTTCAAGAAATTATTTTTGGATTGGAAAAGTTGGTTTAATATATACAAGTGACTATATATATACTTATTCATTAGGAGTAGATGATATTTGCTACAATACTCCTGGAATGTGTAAAACAGATAATAATTGAGTTCCAACTTCAGGATGGTTATATATTCCTTGGGTAGTACAATGGACTATTTCACCTTTTGTAAGAACTTCTAATGTTGCCCATAATATCCTTGGACCTGGGAATATCAATAATAGTCTTTCTACAGATGGGGCACATGGTGCAAGGCCTGTTGTATATTTAAAACCAAATGTCAAAATCACATCGGGTGATGGTTCAATAGATTTACCATATAACCTAAGTTTATAAAGGGACTAGTATTTGATACTAGTTTCTTTTAACATGATACTTTCAAAAAATAACATTTTATGGTATATTATTAATAAGAATTAAGGTGATGGTATGGCAAGTAGAATGGATAGGTATTATAAGAGTACTAATTCTGGTATGGAAAGAAGTAGAAAGAATAAGGATTTATATAAAAGAGTGCATAATGAATCTCGTGGAATTGATTCAATTAATTCTGTAAGCAGGGCTAATGAGATTGATTTATCTAGACTTAAGAATATTGTAAGTGATAGAGAGGCTTTTAAAAAAGAAAGAAAATTGCGAGAGAGTATTGGAAATAGCAGTCTTAATATAGATATTCCATCTAAGATGGATAATAGTGATACTACTTATGATGTTATGGATATAAAGCCTAGTAAGATTGAGGTAGAAGATACTAAGGAAGAAGTTAAGAATTATGATTTATCTGATGTGTTAAACAAAGCAATGGATGAATATACTGAGTCTGATAGTAAGAATAGAAATTTAAAGAATTTAGAGTATACCGATTTAAATAGTTTAAATTTACGTAAGAAAGAGTATAAGAATAGTGAGTTAGAATTAAAGGATATGGTTAAATCTATTGATAATACTAGTAATTTAAATAAATTAGGTGATGATGTTGGACTTCTTGATTCTTTAAAATCTAATACTATGGTAGGAGATTCATCTATAAAGAAGGTTATTGAACAAGATAAAGAGGAAGATAAAAAAGATGATACTAAAGATTTAGACAAGTCATTCTTTACTAATACATTTGATTTTGACGATGCTGACTTTGATGAATTACTTGCGAAAAAGAAGAGCAAAAAGAAAAAAATAATTATTGCAATAATTATCTGTTTGTTAGTTGCAGGTATTATCTGTGGCCTTTACTTTATGGGATACTTGTCTAGTATAATTAATTTTAATAAACATTAATATAAATATAATTAATGTGAATGATATTACAATAGGTGGTAGTAACTTAAGTGATAATATATTTATAAATAAATCATTAGGTACTATTAGAGTAAGGGATAGTATTAATATACAATATATTGTAAGAAATATATTGTTTTTTTCATGTAATAAAGAGTGTGATGTTGATACTACATAGTATAATCCTACTATTACAAATATTAATATATCAAATATCCACTGGATAAATAATATACTATCTATTCTAGATGATATTCCTATAATAGATACATGTTTTAATATTTGAAATTCTGGATACTGATATAAAGATGTTAGTTTAATACCAAAGATACCGATGATATTAAGTGTTACTGCAAGTAATGATAATATAGATAAGAAATAGAATATAATTATATACTTATTAGTCTTGTTATTATTAACTATATCATTTTTAGGTATAATATTAATCAAATATAAAGGAGTAATATTATAAATAACAAAGTAAATACTTCCATTAAATAGATTGTTATTATTATAAAAGAATGGTTTAAAGTTATTAATATCTATCTGTATTAATAGTCCTAGATTAGAAATAATAACTAATATAATAGTAATATATAGAAATATTAAAGATGCTCTACATATAGATTTTAAACCTGTATATACTGAGTAATATATGGGTATTAAAAATGTAATAATAACTAGTATTATTGGTGTTTTACTTAAGTAATCAGAATGTATTATAGTAACTAAATTACTAAATGAGATAGTAATAATAAGTAAAGTAAATATACTTATAATAATATTTATAATATTACCAATATATTTACCAAATAACTTAATATTCTTTTCATTAAGATTTAATCTAGGTTCATAATTAAATATATATAAGTATATTAGTAGAGGTATTAAGCCTATAATAGAACCTAGTATAATCCCTAAATAAGAGTCTTGTCTTAAGATAGTTGTAAGAGAATTAAAAGTAATACCAATAAAGTATGCATGCATTAAAAAGTATATAATAGAACCCATTTGTAAGTTAGTAATCTTCTTCATTTTCTATCCTTTCTAGAGTTTGTTTAATAGAACCTAGTGTATTAAGTTTTATATCTACTTTAGTCTTGAATTTAATGTTGTTATAAAATTTATCATAATCTTTAATCTTAGAATATTTATCAGGATAATCTTGATAATACATAAGCCCTATACCAAATATATCAGTAGAGTATTTCTTACTTAGTTTAATTGCACTGTTTTCTAACTCTATTATTTTATTTTCAATCTTTTTTTCTAGTTTATTAATATTACTTTGTTTAGTTAAGTCTATGTCGCAAGATATCTCACTAATAGATGCTTTACCACTAGTCTTAAGAGTAATATTACCATTCTTATCTATTGTCTTTTTAGTTTCTAGGTCTTCAGTATCAACAACAATATCACCACCATCACAGTCTAACCTTAAATATATTTCTTTTATCTTATCATTAATGATGTTAATACCTCTACTTTCATTTTTAGTAGTCCAACTAACTAATTTATCATCTTTAAATATTGCAAGTGGTGATAACTTAATATATGCTTTAGGTACATTCGTTTCTATATTACTATTTTTAACTCCGTTCTTAGTATCACCTACAATACTAAAACCATTTAAAGATAAATCAATACCAATATTAACTAATTTATATAAAGTAGTATTAAAGTCTGTTGCATTAACACTTCCTTGAAGACTAGTTGTAGTCTTTAGATTAGTAGCTAAATTTTGTGATGGAAAGTCTGTTAATGGTGATGTTACTGATAATACATCTTTAGCTTTGCTATCTTTAGAGATTGCAACATAAAAGTTCTTTTTAGAACGAGGTTCTTGTAATAGAAATTCAATACTAGAATTAATACCTGCTTTAGCAACATCTTCAGATATTATAAGTACGGATAGGTGTCCAATATATAATTCTTTAGGAGATATTAATCCTATTTGTTTAATTGCTTCATAAATAGTTTTACCTTTACCACTATACACAACTGTTGTATAGTTTTTACCATTTGCTTGATTACTTGACTTAGGAGAATTAGATATTAAAACACTAACTTCATAATCATTATTATTAATATCTATAGCCATTCCAGTTGCGATTGCATAATTATTTAGCTCATTATAATTAAAACATCCACTACATATTATAATTAAACTAATTAGTAAGATTAATCTCTTCATGATTCACCATCTTTCTTGTATTATCAGATAAGTATTTAGGACGATTATATAATTTGTTTCTTTTTATTCTTAGTAGATAGTTTTTAATACCAGTAATAGACACGGGACTGATAGGAGTTAAGTAAGGTATATCAAATGTAACAATACTTGATAATTTAGTTATAAAGATAAACATACAAGATACAAAACCTATTATTCCTAAGAAAAGGGATGCAAATATAAAGATAATACGCCAGAATCTAACAGCATTAATCATATCTACATCATAAAATACTAGTTCACAAATTGAAGTTATAGCAACTATTATTATCGCTATAGGTGATACTATTCCAGCATTAACTGCTGCATCTCCTAGTATTAGTGCTCCTACTATATTCATCGCAGAACCTGATACTGTTGGTGAGTGTACGTCAGCTTGTCTAAGTATTTCAAAGACAATTACAAATACTAATACCTCTATAGCAGTTGGAAAAGGAACTCCATCTCTTTGCAAAGCAAGAGATATTAATAATTCATCAGGTATTATTTCTGGATTAAAAGTCATAAGTGCAACATATAAAGCAGGCACACTTATCGTTATAAAGAAACATAACATTCTAAGTAATCTTAAAAAAGTTGCATTCATAGGCTTCTCATAATTATCTTCTGGTGAGTGAAAGTAATCAACAAATAATCCGGGTAGTATTAAGACATAAGGAGTATTTTCAACAATAATTACTATTTTACCATCAAGTAAAGATGAACAAGCTAGATCAGGCCTTTCTGTACTAATCATACCAGGAAAAACAGTACTAGATTGATCACGTAAAAACTCTCTTATATATCCACTATCTAGTACTCCATCAATATCAATTTTTTTAATATTATCTATTACTTTAATGACGCTTTTTAACTTAGTTACATCTTTTATATAAGCAATACTTACCTTTGTTTTAGTACGCTTACCTACTATTACTTCATCAAAGATTAAATTACTATCTTTAATTCTTTTTCTGATTAAACCAAGATTAATAGCATGATTTTCTGTAAAACTATCTTTAGGGCCTCTAACTATAGGTTCACTTGTTGCCTCGCTTACTCCCCTATCCAAACTCATTCTCGTTTCAACAGTAATACATTTATCATTATTATCTATAAATATAATTGTAAAACCAGATGCAAGATAATAAAATAAATTATCTAGTGTATCAAGAGTACTGATATGACTATTATAGATATTGTTCTCAATTGAATTAATAAACTCATCTATATTCTTGCCTATAATACTTTTATTTAAAAACTCACTTACTTTATCATCACTAGTTACACTCTCTAAATATACATAACCTATTTTAATACCATTATTATTAATTAATCTAGATACTATATCCGAGCTTTCATGATTAATATTTTTTATATAGAGAATATTCTTATCAACACTTTTATAGAGATTCATGCTAATCACCTAGGATTATTATTACCATTAATTGTATTTTTATAATTGAATATTATTTTGTTTTTTAGTGTTAGAGTGAATATTTAGATAAAGAATTGTTGTGAAACTATGATGAAAAATGTTGAAATTTTGGATGATTACTTTGAGAATAGTTCTAAGGTATTATCTAAAAAGAAGGATAGAAATTGAAAAATTAATTTCTAATTTTTATGTGCATTAAATGCTATAAATAAAATGATATTTTTAATAGAAAACTGTTGACAAACGAATATATGTACGTTATACTAACGGTGCAAGAAAGAAAAAAGTATCTTTTATATAACTGCTGCAAATTTAAGAAAGGAAATGATGCTAATGAAAAAAGAAAAATTAAAAGTTATATCAAATCTATTTGAAAATTCTGAGATTAGAAGTGTATGGGATAGTGAAAAAGAAGATTATCAATTTAGTGTGGTTGATGTTATTGCTGCCCTTACTGAGAGTGCAAATCCAAGAAATTATTGGAATATGTTGAAAAAAAGGATGGCAGATGAAGAAAAAAGTGAACTGTCCACAAAATGTGTACAGTTGAAAATGAAAGCCCAAGATGGTAAATTTAGAGAGACTGATACACTTGATACAAAAGGAATACTAAGACTTATAGAGTCTGTACCTAGTCCTAAGGCAGAACCATTTAAGATGTGGCTAGCAACTCTAGGTAAAGAGCGTATTGATGAAGTGTTTGATCCTGAAATTGCAATTAATAGGTCAATAGAATATTATCGTAGAAGAGGTTATAATGATTCTTGGATTGAAGCAAGAATAAAAGGGATACTAAATAGACATAAATTAACTGATGTATGGAAAGAAGGAGGAATTACTAAAAACTTTGAATACGCAATTCTTACTAATGAAATATATAAACAGTGGTCTGGAATGACTGCCAAAGAGTATAAGAATTATAAAGGGCTTAGAAAAGAATCTCTTAGAGATAATATGACTGATATTGAGGTTGCGTTAACTGATTTAGGCGAACTTGCTACTAGAGAACTTGCGAATGTTCATAAGCCAAGGGGTCTTGAACAGAATAAGACTATTGCTCGTCGTGGGGGAAATATTGCAAAAATAACTAAAGATAATTTAGAAAAGGAGTTAGGAAGAACTGTTGTAACTGATAGTAATTCTTTAAGTTATCGATATATAAATGATAATTTACTAGATGATAATAATGATAAAAAAATGATTGCTGACTAGTCTAAATAAGCTAATCACAATTCTTTAAATTCTGCACTTATTTTTTAAAAATATCACCGTTTTTTCTGTCAAATTTTGTTTACAAACATCTACTAATATATTATAATATTTAGAAAGGTGGGTATTATGAATAAGGTAGAAATAAAAAATTTAATATTGAAAAAAGATAATGTTGAAATATATGATAAACTAAATTTAAACATTTGTGGTGGTGCATATACTACGATAATCGGGCCTTCTTCAAGTGGCAAAACTACCTTATTTAATACAATTATAAAAGGAAATAAGAATATTAAGGTTAATGGGAATATTAACTATGTTGTAACTAATCCCGATAAACAGATTGTAGGACGTACTGTTGAAAAACAAATTAAGTTTTTTATGGAGATGAATAATTATAGTAAACGTCAAATATCTAGTCGTTTTAAAAGTATTGTATCCTACTTTGGTATAGAAAGTATTTTAGATAATGATCCTTATAATCTTAGTTTAGGAGAAAAACAATTAGTAGTATTATGTTCTATTCTTGTTCTTGATTTAGATATTCTAATACTTGATAATGCACTATGTAGAATGAATAGAGTGATGAAAGAAAAGGTATTAAGTTATTTTAATAAGTTAAAGAAGAAGAAAATAACTATTATTAATTTTGCGAGTGATGTTAGAGAAACTATAGGCTCTGATTATACTATTTTAGTAGATAAGAAATTAGTGTTTAATAAAAAAACTAAAGAGGTAATTAAAGATAATAAGTTATTTGAAGATAATCATTTAAAGTTACCTTTTTTACTGGATATAACTAATAAATTAAAATACTATGGGCTTGTTGATAAAAATATTAAAGATATGGAATCGTTGGTGGATGAATTATGGAAATAGTATTAAGTAATATTGATGTTTGTAATTTTAAGAAACTTAATTTATGTATCTTTAATTCTAAGGTAACTGCTATTATAGGAGATAATGCAAGTGGTAAAAGTATAATAGGTGAGGTTATCGCAACTGTAAGGAAACCAAAAAGTGGGAAAATTATAATAGATAAAAATGTTCTTGATTTAAATATGCAAGATGTTAATTATAATCAACTTAGATTTGATATTGGTATGGTTATTCAAAACACAGATATAACATTTTTTGAAAGAACAGTAGAAGAACATATGGCGTATCAACTTACTATATATAACTATAAAAAAAGTAAAAAAAGAATTATAGATTCGCTTAAAATGGTTGGATTAAATAGTAATTTTGTTAGTAGAAAGATAAAAACACTAAGTGATTCAGAAAGATTTAAAGTTGCTCTTGCAACTACTCTTTCTATTAATCCGAAAGTAATTATATTAGATGATCCAACATGTTTTTTAGATGAAGCCAACAAAGATGAATTGTTTAAATTAATTAAAATGATGAAACTTAAGTACAATAAAACTATAGTAATACTTGGTAATGATACAGATTTTATACTTAGAGTTGCAGATTATATATATGTGATTAATGATAATAAGATATTGATACATGGCAATAAGTATGATGTACTTACTAGTAATAAATTAAAGAATACTAATATTTATGTGCCAGATATAATAAAGTTTCAACAATTGTTTGAGAAAAAAGCTAAAATAAAACTAAATTATAGAGACAATGTTAACGATTTAATTAAAGATATATATTTTTATATAGAGAAAAAGTCAGGTGGTAAAGCATGAGATATTTTATGACATTTTCTTATGATGGTTCTAATTTTTCGGGATATCAAAAGCAAATTAAAGAAAGAACAATTCAAGGAGAAATAGAAAAAGCTTTAACTAAAATTAATGGGGAAATAAGTGTGTCTATTCATGCATCAGGTAGAACTGATGCAGGAGTTCATGCTTATAATCAGAAAGCTCATTTTGATTTAGATAAAGAACTTGATTTATCCAAATTAAAATACAGTTTAAATAGTTTACTTCCTGATGATATTTATGTTAGAGGTATTACTACAGTAGCGGATGATTTTCATGCTAGATTTAATGTGAAAGCAAAAGAATATATTTATAAAATTAATTTGGATGGATATAATCCTATTGAGAGAAATTATGTTTATCAATTAAATAAAAGACTAGATATTCCAGAAATGGAAAGAGCACTCAAGTATCTAGAAGGCAAACATAATTTTAAATCATTTACTAAACCTAATGAGGAAAAAGATGATTATGTAAGAACTATTATTCAAGCTAAGTTAGAAAGAGATCCTAAAAATGTTAATAGGGTAACTATATCGCTTCTTGGTGATGGCTTTTTAAGATATATGGTAAGAAATATTGTGGGATTACTTATTGAAGTTGGTGAAGGTAAAGTAAAAAGCTCTGATGTTATTGATATAATAGCTAAGGAAGATAGAACTGCCTCAGGTATATGTGCACCTGCGTGTGGATTATACTTGAATGATGTTTATTATTAAAATACTTGTAAAAATGTATAATATTCAATATAATGGATATAGAATAAAAGGGTGATGCAATGAATAATGTTGAGATAATTGATATTGATGGAAATAAAGTTAAAGTAAGTGGCATATACTATATTAGTACAAACAATAATTATTATTTTATTTATACAAAAGGTGAAAAAGATAATGATAGCCATGTTATATTTTATATAGTAAAAATATTACAAGAAGTTACAAATAGCGCGCAAGGGCCTACTCCTACTGGATATTTAATTGGCTTGAAGATTAATGATGATAATGAGTACGATATGGTAAAGAAGGATATTGCTTCTATTATTAATGATAAGGAGAATAGCACTAAATCTGTTAGATATTTAGAATTATCTATGCTTAATAATTTAAAAATTAAGGATAATAGAACATTTAAACTTGGAATTGAAACTTATAATAAAATATTTAATAATACAATTAATAATGTTAATGATAATACAAACGTAGTAGATACAACTAATAATACTATTATGGTTGAAGATAATAATTATGATGAATTAATAAAAGAAAATGATTCTTTAAAGCAACAAATAAATGAATTAAATAAAAAAATTCAAATAATAAAAGATATAGTAAATTAAAACTAATAGCTGTAATAAACTATTAGTTTTTTATATAAGAAGGTGAGTTATGCGAAATGCATTAATATACTATTATGATATGTATTGTAATGATATTATTAAGAGTAATGGAAACTATAAAATAATTATAGATGATTCTTTATATTACTTAGTAAAGTATGATGGCAATATATCTTTATTAAATCATATTTATGATTATTTAATTAATCATAATATATATTGTCATGAAATAGTTTTAAATAAAACTAGAACATATATTACTAATATTGATAATAACAATTATATTCTCATTAAAATATATTGTAAGATAGATAAAATTAATTATTTAGATGTTGCTAATTATAATATAATGACAGGTAAAAATAAATGTAATTGGAAAGAGTTATGGTCAAACAAAGTAGATTATTATGAGTATCAAATGAATCAATTTAGAAAGAAATATCCACTACTCTATAGTTCTTTTGAATATTATAGTGGAATGACTGAGAGTGCAATTATGTTGGTAGGCATGGTAGATAAAAAAATGCTAGATACATATATTGAGCATAACAGAATATATAAAAATTCATCAAATCTAGATTTTTATAACCCTCTTAATATGATTATTGATGTAAGAGTGAGAGATATAGCAGAATTTTTTAAGCAACAATTTTTTTATGTTTCAAATCCACTTATAAATGTTAAAAAATATCTTGATTATGTAAATTTATCTAATGACGAAGCTGCTCTTTTTTTAGCTAGAATAGTTTATCCATCTTACTATTTTGATGCATATGATGAAATTATTCAAGGAAATGTAAGTGAAGATAAGATTAATATAATTATAGGTAAAGCAAATGAGTATGAAGAGTTCATTAAAGAGATATATGCTTATATAAAAACAAAATATCAAATACCAGAGATTGAATGGTTGATTGAAATATAAAAAAATAACTTATTTAATAAGTTAATTTCTATGCAACATTGATTACTCCTCTAACGCTTTCAACCTCGCTCATAATTGCTGCTTCAATTCCTTCTTTTAGAGTTAGATCTAACATTTGACAGTTCGCACATGCTCCCATCATCCTTATATATACTATTCCATCTTCATATTTAATAAATTCAATATTTCCCCCGTCATTAATTAAAAATGGTTTTAATTTGTTAATAATTTCTATAATTTTTTCTGTTTCGTTTTTCATCAAATCACCAAGTGTTATTATAGTCTAGTTGATATATTTTGTAAAGTCTTTTTTTAATAGAAAAAATATGATATAATTCTTTTTGGTGGTGTCTATGTCTAAATACAGAAAGTATCATATAGTAAAAGCCACTGTAACAGGAATTGAAAGTTATGGTGTGTTCGTATCTTTAGATGAGTATTATACTGGATTAATACACATTTCAGAAATAACTAATGGATTTGTTAGAGATATTAATGACTATGTTAAAGTCGGAGATATTATATGTGTAAAAATTTTGGATGTTGATAATGATTTAGGACATTTAAGATTAAGTATTAAAGATATAGATTATAAAAATATAAATAAGATTAGAAGAAAGAAAATTAAAGAAACACCACTAGGTTTTAAAACACTTGCATATTATTTGCCAATTTGGATAGAAAATAGTATAAAAAATATCAAAAAGTAAAAAATACTTATTGACAAACCACCTTTTACATGGTATAGTTAAATACGTCCAAATGTTTTCGGGCGATTAGCTCAGTTGGTTAGAGCACCTGCCTTACAAGCAGGGGGTCA
>CAMJTE010000006.1 GCA_946408655.1 uncultured Caryophanales bacterium
ATTGTACCAAATTGCTGGCGCAAAGTCTATAAGCATCTAAAGTTCAATGCTTTAAATATAGTATTATTATGTATATGAAGTATAAAAATATGAAGTAAAAGTCACATTCCTTACTTTAATTGAAAAAAGAACGTGATTTATGGTAATATATATACCATTAACTTTTCCGGCAAGATAAAGTTAATCACGTTCGATATATATACTACCATAATTTAATAAGAATGTGAACCTCTTTCGGAAAAGTTAAATAAATTTTCGACGATGGGAGGTTTTTATTTATGTCTGAAGATTTACAAAAAGTTAAAACTCTGTTAAAAGTTAGAGGTTGTAGTGGTAGAACGGTAACCACCTACATCAGTTGTATAAACCGTTTTAAAAATTATTTTGAAGGAAGGGATTTAGAAGATTTAAATGAAGAAGATATACTGGAATATATTAAAGTAAATTTTGTTGATTTAGATTATTCACCAGCTTCTATTAATGTTAATAGAGCTGCAATAAAATATTACTATTTAGTTAATTTTAAAAAAGAACTTAATGATACATTATTACCATACTGTAAAGTTTATAGAAGGTATCCTTATATCCTTGATACAAGGGATGTAATAATTTTGCTTAATTCTACAAATAATTTAAAACATAAAATATGGATTGCTTTAGGTTATGGCTCTGGTCTTCGAGTACATGAAATTGCTAAACTCAAAATAGGTGATTTTTCTCATAATCTTCACAAGATTAGGGTTGTTGGAAAAGGGAATAAAGAAAGATTTGTTCCATTTCCAGAATTCACCTATAGATTATTATTAAAATACTATGAAAAATATAAAAATGAAATTGAAAAAAATGATAATTGTTTATTTCCTAGCATAAGAAAAGACTATGATAGTATTCATGTTTCCGAACAAACAATAAAAAATACTTTTTCAAAAACTAAGAAGAAATTTAATTTAGGACCTGAAGTAACTTTTCATACACTTAGACATTCTTTCGCTACAGATTACATTAGAAAAGGTGGAGATGTTTGGAAATTAAAAAGTATGTTGGGCCATGATTCGATTAATTCAACTATGATATATCTTCATATGGCAAATGATTTTAGTGAAATCCATTCTCCATTAGATGAGGGATTATAATGTATACAGTACAAGATATATTTAAATTATATGGGCCTACTTATATTCAAAATCATAATCTTTCTAAAGAAGAATGGAAAGTTTATAATGCAATTATGAATTGTAAAACAGGTAGTTTAGGATATCACACTATTACTTGTGAACATTGTGGAAATACTATTACTGCATTTAATAGTTGTCGTAACAGGCATTGCCCTATGTGTCAAGTGTATGCAAGAGAAAAGTGGATTAATAAAGAATCAGAATTCCTTTTAGATTGTCCATATTTTCATATTGTTACTACAGTTCCACAAGAGTTAAATGAAATCGCTTTATATAACAAGAAGGTTTTTTATAATATTTTATTTAAAGCAACAAGTGATGCTATTATGACTTTATCAGAAGATCCAAAATGGCTAGGCGCAAAAGTAGGAATCACATCTATTCTCCACACTTGGGGACAAACAATGGAATTTCACCCACATATTCATTCGATTGTTACTGGTGGTGGGATTAAGAATAATAAATGGATTAATAAAAATAATGAATATTTATTTAAGGTTCAAGTATTATCATCTTTATTTAAAAACAAATTCTTGGCTTTACTAAAAAAAGAAAATTTAACATTTCCTGAAAGCTTATCACATTTAAATGATAATAGGCAGTTTAACAAATTTCTAGAACCGCTTTATAAAAAACAATGGGTAACTTACATAGAGCCACCTAAAGGTTCTCCAGAAAATGTTATTGAATATATTGGAAGATATTCATTTAGAATAACTATATCTAATGAAAGAATAAAAAGTATAGATAATGGAATGATAACATTTGAATATAAAGATTACAAAGATAATGGAAAAATTAAACTTATGACTATAACAGCAGAAGAGTTTATTAGAAGATTTCTAATGCATGTATTACCTGATAAATTTACCAAAATTAAACATTATGGAATACTTACCAACAGAAACAAAAAAAGTTTAATAAAACTTTGTAGAATGTTAATAAAGCAAGCTATCTATAGTGACTTTACAAGTGCGATAACAAGAAAGAGAAAATTACCTGAATTTGAATGTTCTGAATGTGGTCATAAAAAATTTATCTATGCCTTTTACTATCGATCCAGATGTGCAATTTAACTATATTAATGAAACACTATATCCGCATATATTTGGGGGTAAGAGGGCTTTTACTCTAAAATAGAAATAATATAACTTTTAGTTAATAACAATTCATATTAACTATAAAAATTCAATGTTTAAAAATAATACTTTCCCCTATATAAAATCTATAACGCTCGCCAGCAATTGGGTACAATAGCGTTATAGATAATTTTATGACTAAAATTATCTATAACTTTCTAGACATTATAACACATATAATAAATAAAAAAAAGCATTTTTTTATAAATACTTTTTTATAATATCAGTAACCACTTGATAACCACTATCATTTAAATGTAACCCATCATCGGAATAATCACTATTTAATTTATTATCTTTTAAAAGATCATCATATATATTTATGTATTGAGTATTTTTTTGTTCTTTGGTCATTTTTTTTATCTTTTTATTGAGAGCTACAATTCTATCGTTATCTCTAGTTTTAACCATAAATTCGTCTAAGTCTTTATTTACAGGATATATTGACTCAACATAAATTTTTGTTTGTGGACAAACATCCATGATTTTAATTAATATTGTTTTTATATCATTAACTATTTTTTCATCATCATCATTCATTAATTGATTTGTACCAATAAGTAAAAACACCTTTGAAGGATTATATTTATACACTCTATTATACATATCATTTATTATATCATCAGACACATTACCATTTATCCCACTATTTACAACATTATGATCTGGATAAAACTTATCTAAATCATAAAAGTCTGTTATAGAATCCCCCAAAAAAACAAGGTTTTCAGCAACAATATCTTTATATTTTGTAACAGTTTTTATTTTTGTTTTATGATGATTAAATGTCACAAAATGATAACTTATAAATATTATAAATATTAAAATCACAGCAAGTAATAATTTAACTAAAGAATTATAATACATTATATTATTATATGTAGGTATTTTTGGAAAAAATGTCCTTCTATAATTAACTTTTCTTTTACTATTTTTATTCACAGCTAACCACTCCAATTCAGGCATTAAATTATTTTTACGCAAACTAATAATAGATTACCACATTTTATTAAATGTGTAAATAGTATTATTTTAAATATAAAAATACGATTACTCATATTTATTATTACTATTTAATGATATCACAATTTTTAATCACTCAAAATAGTAATTTTTAATTTTAATTTAATACATGTAAAAAAACGTAAAAAAAGAAGCTTAGTCTTTATAAGCATTCTTATATTCACCAGATTTAATATTATTAATCCAATCTTGATTATTAACATACCAATCAATAGTTTCTTTAATACCACTTTCAAAAGTATATGTACGATTCCATCCAAGTTCTTTCTCTACTTTAGTAGAATCAATTGCATATCTTAAATCATGCCCTGGTCTGTCAGTTACATATTCTATTAAATCTTCTGATTTACCTAATTGTTTTAATATAGTTTTTACTACTTCTAAATTAGTTCTTTCAGAATGTCCACCTAAATTATAAACTTCACCTACACGACCATTTCTAACAATTAAATCAACCCCAATGTTATGATCAATTACATGAATCCAATCACGAACATTCTCGCCTTTACCATATACTGGTATTTTCTCATCATTTAATGCTTTACTAATAACAACAGGAATTAACTTTTCTGGAAATTGATAAGGTCCATAGTTATTAGAACAACGAGATATAGTTACAGGAAGTCCAAATGTTCTATGATATGCCATTACAAGTAAATCGGCACTTGCTTTAGAAGATGAGTAAGGACTTGATGTATGTAAAGGTGTAGATTCAGTAAATAATAAATCTGGTCTATCTAAAGGTAAATCTCCATATACTTCATCAGTAGATACTTGATGATATCTTTTAATATTATGACGTCTTGATGCATCCATTAATGTTTGTGTACCAATTATATTTGTTATTAAAAATAATCTTGGATTCTTAATAGAATTATCAACGTGTGATTCTGCAGCAAAATTAATTACTATATCAAAATTTTCTTCATCAAATAATTTTTCTACAAACTCTGAATCAGTAATATCACCATGCACAAATTTATAATTATCTTTACCTTCTAAATCTTTAATATTATTATAATTACCTGCATATGTTAATGCATCTAAACATACAAAATAATCTTCAGGATACTTATTAACTACATAATGCATGTAATTACTTCCAATAAACCCTGCTCCACCAGTTACTAAAAACTTCATACTACACATCCTTTCTATGTTTAATAAGAATTTTAGCTTCTTCTTTATCTTCATTAATTAATTCTTGTTTATATCTTAGAACTGCATCCTCCCAAGATGGAAGTCTTGAAAAGCCTGCATCATCTAGAGATTTCTTACTTAATTTTGAATTAAGTGGACGAGTAGCTTTTTGTGGATAACTACTAGTTGGAATAGGATTTACTTCCATACTAATATTACTACTATCAAAAATATACTTAGCAAATTCAGCCCAACTACAGAATCCCTCATTATTAGCATGATATGTACCATATTTATCAGTCGCAACCATATCAACTAAAAGGCGAGATAAATCAACTGTGTATGTAGGAGAACCTATTTGATCACAAACTACATTAAGACTATCTCTTGATTCAGATAATTTTAACATAGTACGAATAAAGTTCTTACCATTAATACCAAATACCCAAGAAATTCTTACTATAAAATGATTCGGATAACTTCTAACAGCCTCTTCTCCTTGAAATTTAGTTAATCCATAAACACTTAAAGGATTTGTCTTATCATCTACTTCATACATTCCTTCTTTAGTACCATCAAAAACATAATCAGTACTAATATAAACTATTTTTGCCCCAACTTCACGAGCAGCATCTGCCATGTTTTTAGCGCCTATATAATTAACTTTTTCACATAATTCTTTATTATCTTCCGCACCATCTACATTAGTCCATGCCGCATTATGAAATATAACATCTGGTTTTATACTTGTTACTTTTTCCATTACTGCATCTCTATCAGTAATATCCATATCAGCTACATCTGTAGGAAATATATCAGAATCAGCAACACCTCTATTTTTTAATTCACGAACAATATCATAACCTAATTGTCCATTATATCCTGTTACTAAATATTTCATTATTTATTCTCCTTATATGTAAAGTATTTTGGACTTTTTGATAAAACTAAATGTTTTTGATCCTTATCTGATAATAATGGTTCATTAATACCATATTCTTCAAACATTTCGTTCCATGGAATATTAAGTTCTGGATCATTCCATAGAATTCCTGCCTCTTTATCTGGCGCATAATCGTTATCAATTAAGTATTGAAAGATTGTATTATCTTCTAAACTTATAAAACCATGCGCAAATCCACGTGGAACAAATAATTGACGATTATTATCTGGAGTAAGTAATACACTTGTATACTTTCCATATGTAGGGGAACCCTCACGTATATCTACAACAACATCAATTGCTTTTCCGTTTATAACTTCCACAATCTTTGCTTGACATTTAGGATCCTTTTGAAAATGTAATCCTCTAACAACACCTTTAGAACTTTTTGAACGATTTGCTTGTACTACACGTTCAAATTTTATTTTATTCTTATCATAATCTTCTTGAATAAAATAAGGTGAAAAATATCCTCTATCATCACCAAATCTATTTGGTTCAATAATATAACAATCTTGTAATTCAGTTTCTATAATTTTCATTATTTTCTCCTCTTTTCAACTAATCTGCTTAAATACTGCCCATATTTATTCTTTCTCATAACTTTCGCACTTTCTAATACTTCATCTTTTGATAGCCATTTTTTCTCATACGCAATTGCTTCTGGACAGCAAACGATTTTATCCTTATTCTCCTCTACACTTCTAATCATATTTGCTGCATCAATCAAACTATCAAAAGTTCCTGTATCAAACCAAGTATATCCATCTCCAAGCAAACATGCTTTAAGTTTACCTTGAGCTAGATATTGTGCATTAAGTGATGTTATTTCTAATTCACCACGAGCTGAAGGTCTAACAAGTGCAGCCTCATCACTAACTCCTTTTGGATAAAAATATAAACCAGTAATTGCATAATCACTCTTAGGTTCTGTAGGTTTTTCTTCTACACTCACAACATAAGTACCTGATTCTGATTCATCAATTTCCATAATACCAAATCTCTCTGGATCTTTTACTTGATATCCAAAAATTGTAGCCTTACCATTCTCTGCATTAACAATAGCCTCTTTAAGTAATTTTTCAAAATCATTACCAAAGAAAATATTATCTCCTAAAACCATTGCGCATGGCTCATCACCTATAAACTCACGCCCAAGTAAAAACGCTTGAGCAAGTCCATCTGGTGATGGTTGAATAACATAAGATAGTTTAACTCCTAATTTTTTACCATCTTCTAGTAATCTTTTAAAACTAGGTTGATCCTCCCTTGTCGTAATAATTAGAATATCTCTAATTCCTGCTTGCATTAAAACAGATAGTGGGTAGTAAATCATTGGTTTATCATAAACTGGTACCAATTGTTTACTCTCTCCTTTTGTAATAGGATAAAGTCTTGTTCCAGACCCTCCTGCTAATATAATACCCTTCATAATACCTCCCTTTCAATTATAACATGTTTTATGTATTATATTCAAATTTACACTTTTATTACTTTTTATTAAAAATCACATTGGTATTTAATACTAAATATATAAATATAAACATTAATAGTCCATATATAATCATACCAATTAACTGACTATATAATGTATATATGACTGATGCAATAGAAAATAAAATTGTAATTAAATATATAGTAAGCACAGTCTTTCTTTGTGAATAATTTTTCTTTAATAACTGATGATGTATATGTGCCTTATCAGGAGTTGATATACTCTCACCCTTTAATTTTCTTCTAATTATCGCAAATGTCGTATCAAGTATTGGTACAACTAATATAAACAAAGGTATAATTATCGCACTCATCATAGTTCCCTTAAAACCAAGAAGCGTAATAACTGCTATCATTAATCCCAAAAACATCGAGCCGGAGTCCCCCATAAATATCTTAGCTGGATTAAAGTTATGAAATAAAAATCCTACAGTTGAACCAAACATAATAAGAGTCAAAGTAGTTGCAAGTGCAAACTCTCCTTTAATTACCCCGATAATACCTATAGTAAGAAAAAATATTGCAGATATCCCACCAGCTAGTCCATCTAATCCATCAATAAAATTCATACAATTAATACACCCAAGTATAAAAAACACAGTAACTACATAAGCAAACCAGCCAAAATTTATATATAATCCAAAGAAACTTACATCTCGTAATAATAAGCCTCCATAAACTACTACAATCAGACTTGCAATAAATTGTCCTATTAATTTATAACGTGCCCGAAGTGGTTTTATATCATCTATCATACCAGTAATAAGTAATACAAAACTACTAATAAGTACCGAATTCATCAAATAAGTATGATTTCCAAATAACATATATCCAAGAAGAAATCCCGCAAATATACCAAGGCCACCAAGTCTTGGCATAGGTTTCTTATGAATTTTTCTTTCATTTGGAATATCTAATGCATTAACATGAAATGCAATTCTTTTAATAATCGGTATAAAAAATCCTACAAAAATCATCGGTATAAATACCATCATTAGTATTACATAAATATTAGTTTCATCTAAATTAGTAAACATACATTATCATCCTTACTACACAATTTTTCTTCTTTAATTTATTTAATTATATCATATTAAAACATATTTTGACAATAAATTAAAAAATTATGACATGATATGTAATATGCTTTTTTCTAATTAAAGTAGAAAACATAATTATATTAAAAAATACATTTTCACATATTATGCTTACTTATTATTAATTACACTACTAATAGGTATATAATAATTATTATCACCAAGTGGAATTAACTCTTCATAAAGAGAAATAAGTCCCCCAGTTCCTAATTTAACATTTGCTTTTTCTAAATACTTAAAGGTTTTAAGCATTGTTCTATTAGGATTAGCTGTCTTTTTAATTTCAAGTGGATATACTTTACTGTTTTTAGTAATAATTAAATCTATCTCTTCTATTTCTTTATTTCTAAAATGAGTTATATCAAGAGGAATTGAGTTATTATCATATGATTTTATAATTTCAGAAACAATATACGTTTCTAAATAATTACCAGATTCACTACTTAATTGTAATTCCCTCGTGCTTGTAAATCCAGCAAGAAAAGAACATAATCCAGAATCCATAAATACTATCTTTGGTAAATGAGTTAATCTTTCAATCTTTTTATTATGATAAGGCTCTAAAAGATAAATAATTCTACTCGATACTAAAACATTTACCCACTCTTTAATAGTATTAGAAGATACATCTACATCATTTGCGATATCAGAATAATTTAACGTCTTTCCGTTTCTAATAGCTAAAACTCTCATGAATTTATTAAAAGTTTCAATATTACCTACGTTTATAAGTTTTCTAACATCTTTTTCAATATAAGTATTTACATACGAAGCAAAAAACATGTTTCTATCCATATTTTTTACACTACAAAGTTCTGGCATTCCACCATTATAGATAATTTCAAATAATTCGTTAACATTAATATTGTTACTCTTTTTAAGATTATCAGGATCAAATACTATATTATTAGTACTATTATTAATCTCTTTATATGTTAGCGAATTCATCTTTATAATTCCAACTCTTCCAGCAAGAGATTCCGTCACATTCTTCATAAGTTCAAAAGTTTGCGAACCAGAAAGCCAATACTGTCCCCTAGAATTATCATTATCAACTTCCATTTTTATATAGGAAAATAGTTCTGGCGCATATTGTATTTCGTCAATAAACAGAGGATTTCCAAAAGTTTGCAAGAACAATCTAGGATTAATTTTAGCTTCAGCGCGTAATGACTCATCATCAAGCGATACCATTTTCATATTATCAGGCATCATCTCTTTCAAAATTGTAGTTTTTCCAACTTGTCTTGGTCCAGTTACTGCCAAAACATCAAATTAGTCAAATACTTACTTCAAATTAGTCAAAAGAATATTTAACAACAGTCACGTAAAATCTATTAAAACTATTTCATTTTTATGATTTTTATTATATAATTTAACTAGGATGTGATAAGATGAAAAAAGATAAGAACAGATATATAGATTTATCTGATATAAAAGAAGATGAAATGGATAAAACTGCATCATTTACAGATTTAATGTCTAGAGAAGAATTAAAGGAAAGAAAAAGAATTAAAGAAGAAGAACAAACTCGTGAGTTAAAAGAGATATTAATGAACGATGATGATAAAAAAGAGTTAAGGAAAGAACTAAAGAAAAAAGAAAAACGCGAAAAGAGAATTGCCAAAGAAGAGAAAAGATTGGAAAGTATTGCAACGAAAGAAATTAATGACAAAATAAAGGATAATACTTTAGTAGATGATGAAGATTTAAAAGATTTAACTAAAACTCAAAAATTACTTGATTTAACTAATGAAATAAAAGTTTCAATGCTTAATAATGTTGATGAAAATATTAAGGTTGAAAAGAAAAAATTTGGTATTGGTAACATTTTAATATCTGATTTACTTATAATTATATCTTTAGCATTTTATATTTACTCAATACTATTTACTAATTATCAGAATAATCAATTATACTTGCTTATAGGTGGTTTAATAATACTATCTATGATTATGTTTTTCTGTATATCAATTATAAGTAGTAAAACATTGTCTAAAGTATTTTCTGTATTTATTTACCTTATATTTATAGGATACATATTATTTAATTTAATATTAGTACTTGGAATAATCACATTGTGATTATTTTTTTGTACAAAAAAGTAGCTAAGCTACTTCATGTTTTTAATTCTATTAAACAAAATTAGTAAGAATAACATTAACATTAATATTGATGTTGAAAGTATTGCGATAGTTACTAAATATTTATTGTTAAGAATAGATAAATTTTCTAAATCTTGAGTCTCATACCTTTGTAATGTCTTATCTTTACTATCGTATCTATACCATCCTAAAGAACCTGTATTAACATTCATTCCATATACTAAGTAAAAATCACTTTTCTTATTAGCCTTATAGGAAGTAACTTTATCACCATTTATATCAATATTAACTTTCTTTAGTCCTTTTGGAACACTACTAGGTTTTGTATAATATAGTTTAATACTATTAAAAGTTATTTCATGATAAATAGAATAAGATTTACTCTTAGGATCATATATATATAACTTAATATTACCTTTTTCATCTTTTAAACCAACTAGTATATAACCTGTAATCTCATTATATAAAGCAGGCACTTTTTTATTATCAATACCAGCTTCAATTGGACTAAAATTATCAGGAGCAGTTAGTTGTTCTACTTTTTTTACAACATTATAATTCTTTTTACCTATCTTAACTTTTATTGGATCAATATCTTTAACGTTAATAGTTATGCTATATACTCTTTCATTACCATTTTCGGCAATAACAGTAATTTTTATATTATTAACTCCATCAGTAAGTTTAATACTACCCGTTCCAATAATATTTGCGTTATCGTCACTTGGAGTAGCTGTAATATTAACACTCGTTACATCTTCATCTACATCAAGAGTATATTCTGTTTTTTCTTTATCAAAATCTAATTCATATCCTTCTACTTTTAAACTAGATAAATAATTATCAGAACTATACTCTTTATTAATATCTATTGTATCATCACCATAGTCATAAGATTGCTTATTCTTCTTACTGCTTGATGAACCATTATTATTAGAATTATTGCCTCTACTTGGTTCTACAACTCTAACTGTAATAGATTTACTAGTTGTATAATCCTGTTCATTTCCAGGTTCCATTGTAGTTGCCGATATAGGCGTAACTGTTATTGTCGCACTACCAGCCTTTTTAGCCGTAAAATTCGCACTTACAAAACCACTTTCAATCCAGTCAGTTTGCATACCTCCATCTAAAACCGAAGTATCACTAGAGCTAATTCTAAATTTACCCTCAATGCCATTTAGACTAACAGAGATAGTTACTCTATCAGATACAGTAGCAGTAGTAGGGCTTGCTGAAACATTCATTGATGCAGCAAGCATGTGGGGTAAAAACATAATACTAGATAAAACTATAGTTATAAATAATAATATTTTTTTCATACATCACCTATTGTTCTATTGTTGACTTTCCAAGTACAACATTCTTTAATTTTCCATAATCAGCCGCAGTTACTGTTTTACTATGATTAACATCACTAGCTTCGATTTGAGCATCAGTTAAATTACTATTACCTAATACATAATTCTTAATTTTAGCATAATCTACTGCAGTAATTTTACCATCACCATTAACATCACCATATACTACTGTTTTTAAAGTCTTTTCTTCATCTTTAGTTTTAATAGTTACACTATAACCTGTTTTAATAGTATCACTAGCAACTACTTTGCCAGTTGTATCTTTAATAGTAACAGTTGCATTACTTCCAATCTTATTTGTAATTTGATTAATATTAGAACCAACACTAAATCCCATTAAATATTTATTATTATTCTTAATACCAGCGTTATTAAGTACATTCTCTACACTAACTTTATTATCTGAATTATCAGGAATAGGAGCAGCTTCTCTAATAATATTTATTGTGTAAGTACGTGTATCACCATTTTGTGCATTAACTGTGATATTATGTTTAGTATTATCACTTGTTAAACTAACATAACCTGTCCCACTTATACTAGCATTAGAATTAACAGTTTCCGCATTTATAGTTACACTATTAACTCCACTTTTTACATAATAGTTATAATTAGTTACACCACCATCAAATGATGAAACACTACTACCATTTATACTTAATGATTTTAAATAATTATTAGGATTTCCAGTATTAGGTAAACTAGTAGTTGCGGGCATATTATTATAAACTGGAATGTAGAAGACAAATGAAGAGTCAAGTATTTTAGAATCATTATAAGATTTATATACTGAATTACCCTCAATCATTGGTGCTTGAATATTAGTTTGATATTGATGTTCAAAGTTATTACCACTTCTACTATTTACATTAGCAACTACATCCCATTTTTTAAAGTAAATTGTATTTTGTCCAATATTGATATAGTTTTCACCAATCCATTTAGCCCCACCACGAATAGCTTTGTCTAAAGAATTCCATGGTCGATTATAAGTAGTAGTTTGATATCCACTACCTGTAGCCCAATAAAGACCATTGTATACTGGATTAGTTCCACTATATGCTCCTATATTATATGGATTATAAATACCGGAATAAGTATTTCCGTTATAAGTAAATGTTCCACCACTTATTGCAGTAGTCGCATAACTATGTCCTCCTACTTCTTGTTTAGATAAAGAAGCAAGATATACTGGACTTACTTGTGACTCAGATGCCGCAGTTATAAATGATGTTGCATAATTATTTAAATAATCTCCATTTAATAATTTTTGAACTACTGATAATGTTTGTAAATCTTTTTCATAAGCAAGTGCTTCAAACTGGAATACATACATATCAATTAAGAAATTTCTTGGATCCATATAGTAAGCAATAGTATCATAGTTAGCCGCAAACCAATCAGAACCATCATATGCTTTAAATGTATCTGTATAGTAGTTATAAGAACCAGCCCAAGTATTTAGATAACCTACATTATTATAACCACCAGTTACCTCTAATAAACTATTTCCAAGAGTATTTTCACGACTTACAGCGTAATTAAAATCAATTCCTGTATTAACTGCAATAAACTTCCAATTAGGATGTGCAGCCTTTAAAATAGATAGTTTAGAAAAATAACTCTCAGGAAATCCAGCATTAATAAATTCAGCCGTGTAGTTATTATCTACTTCCCCTTCTCTTTTTAGATTGCTATTACAGAAATATCCTGTATATACTTTAGATGGATTATTTTGAAATGAATAGTTAACTTTTACATAATAGGTATCACATCTAGTTTTATTAGGCGAAGCATAAGTTGCACCTTCTATTACGGTAACCTGATCTCCTGTATCAAGCCATACAACACCCGATACATATGAATCAAAATCAGTATCACGATATAAACACTTACCGGTTGAAGTACTTTTTAACTCACACTTAGCTCCATCAGTAATCAATACCGTTGCCTTATAATCAGCCTTAACAAAATTATTGAAAGCAAATACTGATACAAAGAAAACAAATATAAATATAAATCTCTTTAAACTATTCATCACACACACCTACCTTCAATCTAATTATAACAAATTTCGACAAATAAATAAAGTAGTTCATGAAAAAAATAGGTATATTAAATACCTATTAGTTCTTTATCAATACTTAGTTCTTCTAGCATCATTTGCTTTATTTTATCAATATCCGGAAAGAATAAATTAATACCTTTTTTCTTTAAATTCATCATTTCTTTAAAACTATTTAAAATTTTCTTTTGAATATACTCAGCAACTTTTGCTGGAATTCCATTAAAAACATGGACATGGTCTATATATTTTTCTAACGTTGGAAATGCATTTTGAAGCAATATCGCATGTTCTCTTTCTAAAAACTTATCAATTAGTATTATATTACAAAAACCATACTTTTTTATTTTACTATCAATGTTCTTCTTATATTTATCAACATTAGAACTTATTGGAATAAACCATAATATATCTTTATCTTTTATAGTAAAATATGTTGGACGTTTTTTACCACGTTCATGATTAGTCATCAAATTATCATCATTAACAATATCAAAGAAACTATCTTTTATATGATACAGATATCCAGTTTTTACCTTCATTACAACACCTCTTAAGATACAAAAGGAAACTTTAAATTAATAAAGCTTCCAAATTTACCAGCAGGATTATTTATTACTCGCACCACCTGTAAGCGAGAAACATTGACTAACAGGATTATTTATTACTCGCACCACCTGTAAGCGAGAAACATTTACATTAATAATTAATGCAATTAAAGTATACTACTTTTTTTAAATAGTGTCAAATCAATTTTCTTGATATTTCATCAAGTTATAATTAAACTTTTTTCTTTTAATCTATTGATTTTGCTTTGATTTACGGGATAAAAGGTAGCAAGATAATTATCTCCACTATGTTTTAATTTTAATTTAACTACAATACAAATTTCATCTTTAAATTTACCAAAATATAACAAAGATTTTCTTTTCTTATCAAAATACACAAACAAAAGTTTTTTAATGATTTTATTAATATTAGACATTGCATAATTATAACTATCAATTGATGTAAACTCAGATATATGTTTATAAGTATGTTTATATAATCCACCAGATTGAATAATTATTTGATTTTCATACTCTTGTAAATCATATTTCCTAGCAATTTTCCTACTAATTCTTCCAACAACTTTATTAAATTTCTTTTTCAATATGTATTTCCCCTGACTGTAAATTTAATAACTAACCCACACAATAAGTGTGGGCATTAAGTAAATAAGGTAGTCTCCCAGTCCTACATGTATTCTTTCGGAATATCCTACTCAAACTTATCAAATAAGCGTTAGTGCAAGAAGAAAATTTACACCCTCTTATTTACCTATTAATATTATATGACAACAAACATAAAATTAATGATAAAATTTGTTGCTAGAAATAATTTAACATATTTTTAAACTAGTGTCAAATCACGTTTTTCATTAAAAATCTAAGTTTTTACAGTATAATATTTACAGTTTATCATAAAATGCTATACAATTTTTATTTTTTTGCACTATTTATAGCAATTATATTTTTTCAAATTTTCACCAAATTTATTTATTTTCCTTAACATTTTTCTTAGGAATATACTCAACTTCATCTTGTTTATTACTAATATCAATTACTTTAGTTCCAGCAATATAATCATGAAGTCCTCTTGCATCACTTGTCATAAATATCATAATTAGAATTAGTATTTCAACTATAGATTGAATATTACTAACTACATAATTAGCCATGTAAAAATCATTAGCGCTAAATATATTAACAAAAATAATTAAAACAAGATTAATAATTACACCATTTAATATCGCACATCTAATTAAATAATTAAATATAGTTAATTCTCCTTCTTTATTCTTAACTACTTTTAATTTCATAAGTTTTTTACCAACAGTTTGTCCATTCATAGAAAATTGAAATATACCAAAGTACGCAATAACTATCGCAATAGAAATAATAGTAGAAATAACAGAATTCTTAGATATTTCGTAATTAAATTTCTTTATTTGTTTTTCATAACCTTTTTTATAATCATTATAACTATTTTTAATCTCATTATATTTTTTCTTAGTAATCTTTTTATCCTTATATTTTTCTTTAGCATTCTCATATTTATTTTCTAACTTTTCATATTTATCAACATATACTTGATACTCTTTAGCTACCTTTTCATGATTATCATATTGATAATTAATCTGTTTAATATTAGTAAGCCCAAATACAACTACACTAACTATAACCATATCGATAAAATATGCAGCAATTCTTTTAAATCTTGTATTCATAACACCATCTCCTTACTAAAACTATATCATACTTTTAATTTAAAATAAATATAATTATTAAAATTTAAAATAAATGATTATCACGCAATCATATAAATCCAATTATTTTATTAATATCAGTAATTAATGAATTCTTTATACTATCGTCATGGATAATATCTATACTAGATTTTCTATATCCAATATGATTTATAGAATTACCTGAATGATACACCTTATCTTTATCAATTATAAAATATCTGTCATGGAACGTATCATCATAATATACTTTTAAATTATGATAGTCACTACTATATTTATCTATATCTAACTTAGTAAGTTTACTCCTCTTACCAGTTATAAGAATAACATTACAATCTAAATTTTTAATCATATCAAGTATAGTTTTATCAGTATATCTATCTACTATAATCAATTCTTCTTTTGTTTCACTAAATATATCTAACACTTTAGAATATGCATCATAAATCTTACCATTAAAATATACTTCATTAATCTCTTTATCTTTCTCTAACTTATCAAGTGATTCTTGAATTATTTTAATATCATAATCATGTTCTAATACCATATTATTGATATATTTTTGTTCAAGTAAATTAGAAGATATATAATGTCTCATAGATACAAAAGCATCCATAATTCTAATACTAACTTCAACAGCAATTTTTGATTTCAAAATTGTACTTAACATAGCCACACCTTGTTCTGTAAAAACTCTAACTTTATATCTTCTACCACCATGCAACTTCTCATAACTTGAAGTCAAAATTTTTGACCTCAAGTTATCATACTCATCTTTTTCTAAAATCCATGAAAACCTTTCAGGAAACTTTTTAGGATTATTCTTTACTGCCTGATTAACTTCCTTTGTTCCATTTTTACATCCGTAAAGTAAAGCCAAATCTGAATCCAACATTACATATTTACCTCTAATCTCATAAATCATATCTTCTACTTTTACATCATTTTTAACAACAACTTCTTGCATTACAAATACCTCCAACTCAAATATAATAAGTACTCTAGCACACATCTAAACTACTGTCAAACAGGCACTTTATTAATAATTGATACCATATTTATACAATATTTTAATTTTTGTATATCAGTATTTAAAATATTGTAAATAATACTGTACAGAATAACATAAAAGCAAAAAAAAATAGAAATTTTAATTCTATTTATACAATCACAAACCACACAAAAAGCGGGTGCAAGAGAATCGACTAAAGCCGCTTCTCTTGCACCCCCTATCCCTTCACTTACTCTGGTTGCCAAGTTTATGCCATCATTTATTTCATCATGTAGTCAGAAAGTGCCAAGATTATATCTTGACACTTTCCTCCGAGCAAGACAAGCTTGCCTTACAAATCACTTCGTGATTTGCATTAATCCATACTTTAATTAATCCCAAGCATCTACTTACTAACTAACTTTAGTTATATCAGTAGATTTTGAGAGTTCAAGAACGGGACGGACCATATAACTGCTCGAAACACCGCCGTCGTCGCTGAGACCATTGACGAACACATTCCACACGTTAGAGGAGTCTGCTTTTGGAGTCATTGTCCAATACCAATAATTACTATTATATACCCAAGTTGGGACATTTTCATTAACATCAGGATATACTCCAGCTCCTGCACTAGTTATACTCCAATCATATCCTAAATTAGGTAACAATTCATCAAATGTAATCAATCTTGCAGTTGCACTATCACCAGATTTAACCGCACCTTCTGCCCACTTATCTACTACTTGTTTTACTGTAGAAGTTGTGTAATCAACTGAACTTCCATATTGTACTTTTCCATATCCATTAGATTCTGATATAGTAATACCACTTAAATTTAAAGCATCCATTTCTGTTTTAGTAAGTGGATTTTCTTTTAATAGTTTTACTGTATCATTAGTAGTATCACTATCTTCTATTACATAGTATGTAACATTATTATATGATACATGATCACCTACAGTATATGCAGTATAAGTTGGAGCTGGTGGAGTCTTGTCAGTTCCATATGTATAATCTACTGTTCTTCCTCCTACTGTGCAACCTGTTAGATATACTGATGAATCAGAATTTAACTGTGTAGTTGAACATTCAACTTTATTTCCACTATACTCAATAGTTAGTTGATCAACTGAAGTTGGGAATGTACCTGTATCTAATAAATATCCAGCAATTGCAAGTTCAATTGATCTACCATATGCATCAATGCTTCTTTTATCTGCTGCAATTCTAGCCTTTCTAATTATGTTCATTACCAGTGGGGTAACAATAAGAGCAAGTATAGCCATAATTACTAATACTGCAATCAATTCAATCAAAGTGAATCCTCTCTTTTTTAACTTTGTCATATATATAACCTCTCTTTCTAATAAGGTATCTTTGTTCCTTACCTTATGAATATAGTATACTATATATATATATTGCAAGCCTTTTTTTAAAATTTTACACATGATTTACAGTTTATATAAAAAGAAAAAGTAGAATTAACTACTCTAATACTGCTTTTATTCTTCTAACACCTGCACTACTAGCTTCTTCTTTTTTTATTTTAAAGTGTCCTAGTTCTTTAGTGTTTTTAACATGAGGTCCTCCACATATTTCCATAGATACATCTCCAATTTTATATACATTAACAATATCTGGATATTTATCTATAAATTCATGTTCTGCGCCTATCTCTACTGCTTTTTGTTTGGGCATTTCTTCTTTTGTAACAACAAGTTCTTCACCAATCCATTTATTAACTAGATTTTCAACTTGTTCTTTTTCTTCCGTAGTTAACTTATGATCACATGAAAAATCAAAACGCATTCTTTCAGCTGTAATATTAGAACCTTTTTGATGACAATCAGGTGATACTACAACTTTTAAAGCAGCATTTAGAAGGTGTGTTGCGGTATGATATTTAGTTTCAACCTCACCACTTGATGCAAGACCACCTTTAAACTTTCCTGCAGATGCTGTTCTTGATAATTCTTGATGTTTTTTAAATCTTTCTTTAAATCCTTCTACATCAACTTCTAAATTATTATCTTTAGCAAGTTCTTCCGTTAATTCAATTGGAAATCCATAAGTATCATATAATCTAAATGCAACTGTTGCATCAATCATATTACCTTCTAAATTTCTTGTTGCCTTTTCAAACTCTCTTAATCCTTTTTCTAATGTACGATTAAATTTAACTTTCTCATCACGAAGAACTGTAAGTACAACATCTTTATTCTCTTCTAATTCCTTATAATACTTCTTATACTCATCGATGATTGCAAGAGCAATAACACTTTCAAAGTCACTATTAATATCTATTTCAAGTTTTTTTGCATGTCTAATTGCTCTTCTTATTAGTCTTCTTAAAATATATCCTTGATCAGTATTACTTGGTTTTATTGATGCATAATCAGCTGAAATAAATACTGCAGTACGCATATGATCAGCAATAATACGCATGCTTTTCTCATTACCAACATAGTTTTTATTAGATACATCTTCTATCTTTTTAATAATATTAGTCCAAATACTAGATTTATAGTTATCATCTACTCCTTCTAATACTGCTTGAACTCTCTCAAGTCCCATACCTGTATCAACATTTTTACGAGGTAGTTGTGAAAATGTATTATCAGGATTATGCATATATTCCATAAATACATTATTCCAAATCTCAACCCAATTATCATCTTCTGGATCAAAAACTTTAGGCACATCTCCATCTGTTCTATAATAGAATATCTCTGTATCAGGTCCGCAAGGTCCAGTTAATTCCATATTAGGCCACCAGTTATTAGACTCATCCATATAAGCAATATGATCCTTACTTATACCAAGACTCTCCCAAAGTTTAGCAGAATACTTATCTGCATCAACTAAATCATTTCCTCTAAACACAGTAACTGCAAGTCTATCTGGATTAATTTTTAAAACATCTGTTAAAAATTCATAACTCCATGTAATACTTTCTTTCTTAAAGTAATCACCTAAACTCCAATTACCAAGCATCTCAAAAAATGTATGATGTGTTTTATCTCCTACTTCATCTAAGTCATTAGTACGAATACATTTTTGATAATCACATAGTCTTGTACCAAGTGGATGCTTTTCCCCTTTTAAATAAGGAATTAATGGCTGCATTCCAGCTGTATTAAATAGTACTGATGGATCATTTTCTGGTACCACTGGACTAGATGGAATTTGTACATGTCCCTTACTTACAAAGAAATCTATATATAAATCTCTTAATTTTACAACTTTATTCACTTTATCACCTTCATTAAATCATTAATCTTTTTATTTAAATCTTCTATACTACCATCATTGATAATTTCATAATCAAAAGAATCATAGTCATCTAAATCAACCTCAGTTGAATGTTTTTTCTCATCATCCGTAAGTCCACTATCAAAATTAGGTCTTACAACTTTGATTGCAACAACATTATCAAAATTTTCTTTAACACTATCTATTTCCACTTTAAATCTTGCATCTGATATCGTAATTACGTCAAAGTAATGTCTGTAAACCATTATATCACCAATCATTCTTTTTACAAAGAATAATGGATCTATTTTCTTTCTTATAACTTCACTACCCAATTCTTGTAATAATTCTCTTGGTTTATCAGTATCATCACCATCCCAATTAGATATCTTTTTAGCATACTCTTTTATATAAGATGAAAACTGTAAATTAATACTTTTAATACCTTTTTCACTATAATATTTTCTAATCATACTACACACTGTATCTTTACCTTGTCTAGCTTTACCACCTATTATAAATATTTTCATTCTTCCTCCATAATTTCTTCATTATTACTAAATATATGTAATTTAGAATCAACAAACTCTACTATTACTTTACCAACACTAATTATAGGTGTAGATAAAAGCATACCAACTATACCAAAGAAATGGCCAAATACAAGTAATCCTACAATGATTGTAACAGGATGTAGTTTAGTAGTTTTACTCATCACTATTGGAGATAGTATGTTACCTTCTAATGTTTGAATTACAATAATTGATAAAGTTACTCCAATACCTACTCCCATTCCTTGAGAGAATGCAACTATAATAGCTGGTGCACCTCCGATATAAGGTCCAGCATAAGGAATAACATTCATTAAAGCACAAAATAATGCGAATAATAATGGAGACTTTAAACCTATAAGTGCAAAAGCAATAGAACATGCAACAAATATGATAGTTGCATCAAATAGTGCACCATTTACATAACCTCTTAAAGCTTTAGTGATTTTAGTTGCTAATGCTTTAGTTGATTTGTGAAGCTTCTTTGGTACAAATATCATTAATGAATCTCCTACATTATTAAATCCAAGAAGTAAGAAGAAACCAATTAACATACCAAGCAAGAATGTGCCTGCACCTGCTATAAAACCTCTTACTATACCAACTATATGATTAGGTAAATCATTATAAATTCCGTTAGCGTAACTATTTGTAATAGATAATAATTTATCTTTTAAATCACTTGTATTAATTGCATCAATATTATTAAAATGTCCTAGTATCTTATCAATTATCGATTCAATATTAGTTATTATTTTAGGAACTAACTGTGAAAGATCTGATATCTGATTATAAGCAAGAGGAATAATACTATTAAGTATTAAATAGATAATCGCAATTAAAACTACATAGGATAATGATACTCCAATTATCCTTCTAATACCTTTTTTCTGCATGTAATTAACAACCGGATTTAAAAGCCAAGCTATAACTATACCAATAAACAAAGGTGTTAATATGGATAATATATTTAATATTATCTTAAATACACTTAACTCTTTAAATACTCTAAGACAAATATATACTGCAAGAACAATAATAAGTACCAAAAACACATTAAGTATTTTTTTACTTATCTTTAGTATATCATTTAAATCTTTATAATTAACTTTCCTCTTATTCATAATATTATCTTTAATATCTTTTAACTTTTGCATAAGCCCTCCTTATACTCTTTTTATTTTTCATGTTAGTCTTCCGATTATATCTCTTTAAAAAATCTTAATTAATTACTTAATATCCGCATTCTTCATATCCAATATAAACTTATCAAAATCAGATTCAAAAACTTTATCTTGAACAACTCTATATTTTTCAAATTCTGATAGTGCAAAACTTTCTGCAATCTTATGTGTTACTTTACCAGGGTTATTAAGCACTTCTCTTCCATTAAATTCTAAAAAAACATCTAATCTTTTCTTCCAATCATCCATTGTCATTGGTATATGCCTTTCCGCTTGGTCTTCAGCATAGTCTAAATACATTGTAACAATTCTTTCTAAAGATTTTAACTCTTCTTTTGTTAAATAATTTTTAGCAATCACAACATCAGATACCATTATTTTACCATTAGGAGAGTTTTTCCGGTTTGTAAGTCCCATGTTTTCTTTTTTATGATTCGCTCTTTTGACTATAACCTCAGCTGCAGTGTTTCCGTGAGTTGCATAATGCATTTTATTTTGAACTGTTTTAAAGAATTCTTTTGTAATAGGTGAAGATACATTATAATCTAAGCTGGTTGCATATATATCAGTAATTTTCTGATAAAAATTTCTTTCACTAATACGTATTTCCCTTATTTCTTGTAATAAATCATCAAAATAATTTTCGTTTAGAAAAGCACCATTTTTTAATCTTTCTTTATCTAAAGCATATCCTTTAATAGTATAATTTTTTAAAACATTAATTGCCCACAATCTAAAATCAATTGCTCTTTTACTATTAACTTTAAATCCAACTGCAATAATAGCATCTAAATTATAATATTTAGTTTTATAATTTTTACCATCTCGAGCAGTATGTAAGAAATCCTTACATACTGAATTTTTATCTAATTCATTATTTAAAATATTATTAAGGTGCATAGTAATATTATTTCTTGTAGTTTCAAAAAGTTCAGCAATTAATTTTTGACTTAACCATACTGATTTATCATCAACTATTGCCTCAATAGATTTTTCTTTTTTCTGTTTAGTAAATATTAAAAATTCTGCTGTCGAATTTCTTATTTGTAATGTTTGCATGAAAACCTCCTGATTACATATAAATATATGACTATTTTGCTACACTATCTATTTCTTGTAATTCAAATCTATACTTTTGTTCTACATTTGGATATTTCTTATGATCTACTTCACTTAGAAACATATCAAGTGGTCTAATCCAAAGACTATAATCACCATATAATCTTCTATAAACAACATACTTTTCCTTTGTTTCAGAGTGATTTGCAACATCAACAACTAAATAACAGTCGCCTTTAAAGTGTTTATAAACTCTATTTATCTCAATTTCTCTCATAACTCCTCCTCAATATCAATATGTAATTCGATATCTTCTTTAGTTGGTAATTCTTTTAATAAATCAGTAGATAGTTTATCAAATATCTTATATTCACTTACACCAACTGGTTTATTTATATATTTAAGAGTATAATCAACTATTTTATCACTTTTATCTTGACATAATATAATACCAATAGATGGATTATCATTACCATCTTTAACCTCTTCATCAAGTGCAGTAAGATAAAAAGCCATCTTACTTGCAAATTCTGGCTTAAATTCTACGACTTTAAGCTCTACTGCTATATAACACTTTAATTTCACATGATAGAAAAGTAAATCAATATAAAAGTCATGATTATCAACAGTAATTTTATACTAGTTACCAACAAACGAAAAGCCAGTGCCCAATTCTAATAAAACATTCTTAAGTCTATCTAACATTTTATTTTCTAATTCTTTTTCTTTATAATCATTATTTAATTCAATCAAATCAAATACATATGAATCTTTCATTAGGTTGTCCGCTAAATCGCTATTTTGTTTTAAAGTAATTTCAAAATTATTATGTTTAATACTCTTTACTTGCCTTGTATATAGATCTGTATCTATTTGATATATCAGAATACTTTTTGACCATCCCTCTATAATACACCTTTCCATATACCATTTACGAATTTTAAAATCTTTTACCTTTTCAATAAGTTTTAGGTTATGTTTCCATGGTATTTTTGCACCTAGGTGCAAAAATTCATCTTTATCCTTATATTCTTCATAAAAAGCCTTCATATAATTTAAATTTCTTGCAGAAAAACCTTTTAAACTAGGAAAAGAAATTTTTAATTCTAAAGCAAGAGTATCTACAAACTTATTTCCCCATTTAAAATTATCAGATATAGTTTTACCAATGTTATAATATAAATGAATTAATTTTGCATTAGCATCAGCCATTATATCTAATTGAGTCTTACTAACCATATTTTTAATATTATCTGTTATCTCTTTAATTGAATTATCTAGCATATTACCTCCAAGAAATTTACTGTATTTAATAGAAAAACGACTTACACACTCATTAAGTCTTTTTCTTTTTCTTTAAACTTTTCATCAACTATTTTGTTATATTTATTGATTAGCTCTTGTACATCATCTTGACCTGCTTTGATTTCATCTTCAGGAAGTTCTAACTTTTTAATATCATTATTCGCATCTTGACGAATATTTCTTAAAGCAATACGACAATCCTCTGCACATCCTTTTGCTTGTTTTACATATTCACGGCGAGTTTCTTCTGTAAGTGCAGGAATATTAAGAATAATAACCTCACCATTATTATTTGGAGTAAGACCTATATTTGCTTCATATATTCCTTTTTCAATTGCTTGTAAACTACTTTTATCAAATGGTTTAATATGCATACTTCTTGCTTCTGGTACTGATATAGTTGCAAGTTGTTTTAAAGGTGTAGGCGCACCATAATAATTAACCATAACTGAATCTAATATTGCAGGATTAGCTCTACCTGCTCTAATATTATTAAATCTTTTTTCTAATGCCTCGATTGATTTATCCATTTCTAACTCTACATTCATTAATATTTCATCCATATTTATTCTCCTATTCCATCTATACAATTATCAATTATAAACTTTTTTAACTCTTTATTATCATTAGTTTCATAATACTTAATCAAATAAGTAAAATACTGCCCAATTAACTCAACAGGAACATTAATAATACCAAGTCCATTTTTAATAAATTCCTTATTAGCTACTAAATTAGCAACTCTCTTATTACCATCTTGAAACATTTGACTTCTCTGTATCCAGCAAAACAGATTAATTGCCATATCTTGCTTATCACTATTTTTTAGAATTTCTTCAAGTTCAGATTCATAATCACATTCACAAGGTAATTTTGGTCTCCAAGATGTACCAGTGATACCTACTCCATGTTCTCTATAATCTCCAAGTGGATAAACATTCTGTCCTTTACATATTTCAAAATGAATTTTCTTTATATAATCAATTGTCAACTTATCATCTATAGTATTTATAACATACTCCCATGCATCCTTTAAACCTTTAAGTTTAAGCATATTATCTACCGATATATGTCCATTATTAACATTGTTATAAAAATCTACCGTATCAGCAAATGTAACTGCAATACCTTCAAGATTCGCACTTTTATAAATATTATCTATTATTTTTCTTTTCGCAAAAAATATATTATCTTCTTTAGTCATATTATATAACTGTTTCATAAACCACCTAATATTGTATTCCCCATATTACATTATGCTTAGCATCACTACCACAACATACACATTTACCTGTAATTAATTTATCTTCAGTAATACATCTAGATTTACAACCACGAATCTCTTTAATCTTCTCTTCACATTCCTTTTTACCACACCAATCTGCTTTAATAAATCCAGGTTGTTTATTAAGTATTTCCTCCATCTCAGTTAAGTTAGTTGCAGTAAATGTTAATTCATCACGTCTTTTTAAAGCTCGCTCATACATATCTTTTTGAATAGTATCAAGCAACTCTTTAGTGTAACTTACATAATCAATATTACTATCTACTACTATCTTTTCTCTTGTATCACGACGTGCAAAAGTTACTTTATTTTCCTTTAAATCACGCGCACCAATCTCAATCCTTACTGGTATCCCATTAACTTCAGCTTCGGCAAACTTGAATCCAGGTGATTTATCTGTTTTATCTATATAAGTAGTAATACCATTATTATTAAGTTCATCTTTTACTTTTTCGCATAAACTATCTACTTCATCACTGTTTCCAATTGGAATAATTACAACTTGTTTTGGAGCGATTTTTGGAGGTAATACAAGTCCATAGTCATCGCTATGTACCATAATTAATCCACCAATCATTCTAGTAGTAGTCCCCCAAGATGTTTGATAAGCATATTCTAATTTATTATCTTTATTAGAAAACTTAACATCATATGCTTTTGAAAACTTCTGCCCAAAGTAATGAGAAGTTCCTGCTTGCAAAGCAACACCATTATACATTAATGCTTCATTAGTTATAGTATACTCTGCACCTGCAAATTTTTCTTTTTCTGTTTTTAATCCAGAAATAGAAGGTATTGCAAGTATTTCATGGAAGAACCATTTATATACCTCAGCCATTTTTCTCGTTTCTTCTTCTGCTTCAATACTTGTTGCATGCATAGTATGACCTTCTTGCCATAAAAATTCACGACTTCTTAAAAATGGTCTTGTTTCACGCTCCCATCTTAATACATTACACCATTGATTATAAAGCATAGGTAAATCACGATAAGATGTAATATGAGTTTTATAGTAATCACAGAATAATGTTTCTGAAGTTGGTCTAATACATAATCTTTCTTCTAATTTTTTAGAACCACCTTGTGTTACCCAAGCAACCTCAGGAGCAAATCCTTCTACTAATTCTGATTCTTTTTTTAGTAAATTTTCTGGAATTAATAGCGGCATAGAAACATTGGTGTGTCCTAACTCCTTAAATTTCTTATCTAATATATCTTGCATCTTCTCCCAAATAGCATACCCGTTAGGTTCAATTGCCATACATCCTTTAACAGATGTATAATCACAAAGATGTGCAGATCTAACTACATCAGTATACCATTTAGCAAAATCTTCATCTCTTTTTGTAATACTTTTATTTTGAGCATTCATAAATACCTCCTCAAGCTATATTGATTATATAATAAATAGTAAAAAATGTAAATTGTTTTAAAGAAAAAAGAAGCGATTGCTTCTAACTAAAAATGAATAATTAAACAACTACTACTCTTCTGCTAAACGCGCAATAGTATCAAAGAAACCAACTACTCCTTTATTAACTAAAGTACTTACTCCATTTGAAATACTATAACCAGCATTAGATAACTTATTACTATAGTTTTTAGTTGTTGTAGTTGTATATTTAGTAAGATCTACTTTCTTGCCAGATTTAACATCATTTTCAAACTCTTTAATCTTTTCTTTAGTAAGACTCATTTTCTTATAATTTTGAAAATCCATATATCCAGATTTTTGTGATGTATAAATTGTAATATAGGCAATAAATAAAAATATAAATATTACTTTAAATACTTGATTTTTCTTTTTATTACTCATTTATATACTCTCCTATAATTTCTACAAGTACATCTATTGTATTAGTAACCTCTTCTAAATTATTCTTATCACCTCCTAGTTCAATTAAAATAATATTATCTTTTAAATCTTGATTATATACTCCATTTACTCCGTATCCTTCTTTTTGTAATACTCCTCTAGATAGTGTAGGATATTTAGATGTTATTCTATCATTAATGCTACTTGCAACAGCTAGATTAGACTGATATGTATCATACTCTTTACCTATTACAAACATTACTTTAGCATAGTTTTTAGAATCTATTGTTGTAGTAGATACATCTTTAGGTGTAGAATCTCTATGCAGGTCAATAAATAATTTTACAGTAGGATATTTATCTAATGCAGGCTTTAAATAAAACCTACTTGCTTGATAAGACTTACTATAATCAAGTTTATTATTATCTAAATAAGCAGTTATATCATCTTCCATAACTATTGTTTTAATACCCTTATTATTAAGCTTTTCTTGCATAATATGACTAGCCAAAAACACATTAGGTTGAACATTATAATCTTCCATATACTCTTTACTATATTCTTCTTTTTGATGAGAATTATATATATAAATAAGAGCATCATCACTTACTTTTTCATTTTTTTCTTCATTCTTATCTTTGCTAACTACAACACTTTCTTCTTTTACATCATCTTTATTCTTACTACCACTAGGAATTTCTTCTTTATAAACTGCTCTATTTACTAACATATTACTTGGAGTATTAATTATATTTTCTTTAGCATAATCATAAAATTTACTAAATATATTTTCATCCTTTTTATCATAACTATACTTTCTATCTAGAAACATAGAACTAATTACTAAATCTTTATGACGAGCAAATAAATTAGTAATGAACTTGAATATAAATATCGTAATTATTATTAATAATATCGCTTTAAATAGAGCCATCTTTTTTACTCTTCTTTTTGGTTTAAATCGTTGCATATCATCACCATTTATAATATAATACAAATAAAATTAAAATTTTGTCATTTAATGGAGGCTACATGAATATTAAAAAATACCTAAAAACATTTAAGATTGGCACTAAAACTATGTTTAAAGAATTCTTTAATAAAGAAACTAATAAAAGACAAAGAGCAAACATGTGGACATTTCAAAGATTAATTATCCCAATAGTTACTTTAATTACATCATTAATTGGTTTAATTAATGGAATAATACCTTTACTAATTCTTTCTAGCGCACTCATTGGTTATGGTGGACTTACTGATTATTTTGATGGTAAAGCAGCAAGAAAATACGGCGCAACAAGTGAGTATGGTAAATTACTTGATCAAGTATGTGATAAATTTTTTGCTGGAATGGTTAGTATTTCTATTTCTATTATTAATCCAATATATATTCCAATAATTTTATTTGAACTTGGTATTGCAGGAGTGAATATGTTTTATAAGCATAAATATCCAAATATTAATGATAAAAGTTCTCTAATAGGCAGGATTAAACAATGGCCATTATTCTTAAGTTTATTTTTAGGTTTCTTATCACCAATAAATCAAGCGCTAAATATAATTACTACAATAATTGTATTAATAACTACATTACTTCAATCAGCAACACTAACAGAATATACAATATCAAAATATAAACAAGCAAGTATTATTGATAGTAACAAAAAGAAAGTAATAAATATTCCTAAAGAAAAAAATAAAACTAATTCAAAAACAAAAATAATAACTTATAAAAAAACATTAACTTATAAAAAATATAAAGTTAAAGTAAAAAAAAAAGATTACTAATCTTGGGTAATCTTTTCTAATGCCTCAGAAAAACTATTTACATGGTGTAAGAATTTATTATTATTACTTTCTATTACATATGAATTATACTTTGCAAGTGATATATCATTATCATTTTTGCATATTGTATATACTTTATTATCACTTAAGTTATAATAATTAATTAAATAATCTAATGTACTTGCCTTAGATACTTTACTATTTGTAATATTAATAAAGTTGTTAGATACATAAGTATTTAGTCCATGAAACTTATCATTTAAAGCCTTTTCTATCTTTTCTGCTACAGTTCTATTACTATACTTAGCAACTATCTTATTAGCTGATCTAAAGTAATCACTAACAAAACCTGTTGATACATCAATTTTAACATAGTCAATATATTTACTTGATTCAAGTGCATTATAAATAGGTCTTACATACTCTTTATCTATATCAACTCTATATATTACATTTAAAAACTGATCAAATATAGTCGCACCATCATTACATATATAATAATTACATTTTAATTCTTTATTATTAATTATACTATTTACATTACTAATATTCTTACCAGTATCTATTATAAACATATTTCCATCATCTACAAATTTATTAACTAACTCTATATTCTTATCTAATTCATTTACAAACACTATATCACTAAAAGAACTAACCAATATCTTCATAACTAACCTACCCAACTATTATATTACTAATAAAATCTAATAAATTATTAAATGTATCACTAATTAAATAAATTAAATTTTTAAACTTACTACTTTTTGCATTACTGTTATCTATTATAATTAATTTAGTATTATCATATTCTTTAATACTAATCTTACTATTATACCTTTTATATTTAAGTAAATAATCTGTATCTATATCTGATGTTACATAAAAATATATAACACCTTTAGATAAATAAATAGAATCTTTAAATACATATTTATAATGCTTCATAATCTGTTCATAATCGCAAATGATATAATTAATACTATTCTTTTTAAAATACTTATGTAATTTCTTTATATTAATACTTTTACCATTAGATTCTAACTTCCTTTTTTTCTTTTGAAATAAACTAATTCTTTCACTCTTACTTATTTCATAAGCATTAACCTTTTTATTCTTTTTTAATACATTAATTAGTTTATCGTCTATGCCTAGTGCAAGAACATTACCTTCCATCTTTTTTATTTCATCGAATAAATATTTAAACATGCAAATCACCTACTATATCATTGATTATATAACTTGTAATTAGTAATCCTGCTGTTGCAGGTACAAAGGAATTAGATGGAATTGTTTTAATACCTTTTTTTATAGGTAATTCCTTACTACATACAACAGTTAATTTTTTAATCCCCATCTTCCTACAATTACTTCTTATTATCTTTGCAAGTGGATCATAATTTGTTTTATAAATATCCGTAACTTGAAGTAGTGATGGATTCATTTTATTACCTGTACCCATAGATGATATTAGTTTAATACCTAACTTATTACATACTCTAATAATACTTAACTTAGTCTTAACTGTATCACATGCATCAACTACATAGTCATAATCAGTAATAATAGCATCTATATTACTATCATCAACAAAAGTATTAATAGCAGTAACATTACAATCAGAATTAATAGACTTAATTCTTTTTTCTAATACTTCTACTTTAGATAAGCCAATGTTATCGTGTGTCGTCATAAGTTGCCTATTTAAATTAGTTATATCAATTACATCATTATCTATAATAGTAATATTTGATATACCACATCTAACCAGTGATTCAACAGTATAACTACCTACTCCACCTACACCTATTACTAATATTTTCTTGACTTTAATATCATTTATTTTATCTCCAACTAATAATTCAAATCTTTCAAACATATTATCACTCTCTAAATAACTATCTAAATTGTATCATATTTAATAAAAATTATAAATAGAAAAAAATACGATTTCTCGTACTTTAATCTTGCCATTTACTACTATAGTAATAATATTTACCATCTGATTGTTTTTTAAATGTCCAGATGTATGTGTGTGATTACTTTTTTTATTAACCTTCACTGTAATATTGAAGACTTGCAAGGTTTTCAGTCAAATCATAGAAACTGCCATCAGAACGAAGTGCAACTATAGAATGATATCCGCCACCAGGACTTTTTGGACTAACACCTACTGATAAAAATTTTGTAACGTTCGTAACACCATCAATTTTTCCATATGATTTTATATTATTGTTTTTTAATGCATAGAATAAAGGTATATATTCTACACTACCATCTTCTAAAAGTATTAACACCGTACTACAACTTGCAGATTGTCCCATACTATCTGTGAAAACATCTACTATTTTACCAGATATATTTTCAATTTTTATATCTTCATTTCCACTTTTTTCAGAATTTAAATTAAAGTAATCCTTATTTACAAAATCCCAATTAATTGAAATCATACAAGTATTACTATTACAATCAACATAAATACCATTCATTGTATAATTAGTTGTTACTCTATAACTCATTTTTTCAGTGTCAGAATTAAGGCTTTTACTTTCATCAAGACTAATTGTAACTAATTTATTCTCATTACCCGAATCAACTGCTTTATTTGTATTATCTTCTTCTTTTTTTTCTGCAACATTATTTTTTTCAATCTTGCTTTCTCCTTTAATACCAAATAAATTCTTATCATATGCAATAAACACACACAATCCTAGTATGATTGCAATCAGTAATATAACTATTACTATAAAACTTTTCTTGTTCATTTTTCTCCTACCTTTCTACAGTAATAGTACAATACATCTTAAAAAAATACAATCATTTTAGATAAAAATAAAACTAGTTTACACTTTTTATGTAAACTAGATAATTATCTATGGTCTAAGTGAAGTAATTGGAATAATATAAATACCAGTTTCTTTATCTTTGACTATTGCTTCATAGTGACCTACTATAATACACATAAACTTAGGTTTTTTATGAACATTTTGATAAAACTTATTTAAACTATTTTTCGCTTCTTCAATACTTTTGTCATTTAGTTTAATTTCAACTGCAGCATATTCTCCTGATGGAAATTCTAATATTGCATCTACTTCATCACCAGATACATTATCTCTAAAGTGATATAATTCGCCATCTAAATAATCCATGTATATTTTTAAATCTCTTTCTACTAAAGACTCAAACATTAAACTAAATGTATTAAGATCATTAAATAGTTTTTCTTTAGTTAAAGCGAGTGCAGCACATGCTAAAGAAGGATCTACTAAGTGTCTTTTAGCAGTTTTACCTACTCTTTTAGAAGAACGATAGTTTATTTCAAAAGCTTCTTGATTATTAATGAGAAATAAATCATCTAAGACACCTAAGTAGTCAGCTATGGTTTGTCTACTTTCAATTAATTCAGTTTCATTTTCATATTCTTCAATATCTTTTACAATTGTATTATAACTAGCTAAAGAAGACTCATTTCGTGCAAGAGAACGAATTAGCATTCTCATTTTACGACTATTCCTTTTTTTATCTTTTCTCTCATGAATATCTTTTGTAACAATTGATTCAATGTAATCCTTAGGAATTAAATCGATATTTTTCTTTCCAACATTTGCTGGCCAACCACCTCTAATAATTAAATTAGCAAGTTCATCGAGTTCTACTTTTCTTTCATATTTACATTCAACTTTATCATTAAACATATCAGTAATTGATACATTTCCAGATGAATCACCTGACTCATATAAACTCATTGGATACATGTGCATACTTGCAATTCTACCTGTACCAGAGTGAAACACTTCATCCTCTTTTTCTTCTTTACTGAGTGTTGTTGAACTTGTTAATATAAATTTACCTGTATCTTGAGTTTTATCACATTCGTGTCTTACCAAATCCCAAGTGCTTGGAACTATTTGCCATTCATCAATCAACTGTGGCCACTCATTTATAAAAATATATTTAGGATCAACCTGTGCAAGTTCTCTTGATGGTTTTTCTGTTAAATAAATAACACTATTAGCATGATTTAATGAAGTCCAAGTTTTTCCACACCATTTTGGCCCCTCGATCGAAACAGCTCCAAAAACATCTAAATACTTACTTATTCTTTCATCTACTAATCTTTTTTGATAATTATCATTTTTTAAGCTCATAAATTTTATTCTCCTTCAGTTATATTGCATCATATTGTTTAACCACTTTCAATGCTTTTATTTAACCAGTTTCAAATTTGCTGCTTATCAATTTTTAGAGAAAAACTATTTAGTTAACTTTTTTACATGTCCCTTTCATATGGAGTAAACTCAAAATCAAAATATATATAATAACCACCATTAGGTTTTCTTAAATAGTTATATATTAATTCATCTGCACACTTAGATACTTTATTAATTCTAATACAACCATTCTCAGTTAATACAAGTGGTACTACATATCTTTTTTTAGCTTTTACATCTGTTATATATTTATTATCAATATAAGTATCACTTTTGTAAACCTTAGTTGCACTCCTAAATTTTTTAAAACTATCTCTTATATACTTATCTTCACAGTTTATTATTTTATTAATTATTTCTTTTTCTGATAATGTATATAAATCATCTATAGTAAGATATCCAGCGTTATTCATTGATTTACAAATATCTGCTAAAAATTGCATAACACATCTATCTTTATCACTAACCCATTCTGGCCATAATCTTGATACTGTACGGATATATTCTTCACAAACTTCTTTATCTTTAAAAGTTAATTCTATAATTCCGTCTTCATTTTTAGCTATCACTACATTATTATAGATTTTCCTAATTCTATCTAAATCCCAAACTCTAAAAAATGTTAATCCACTTGAAAAATTATACTCAAATCTATCGGCAGATAATTTAGGTGTATCGTTATCAGCAATTGGATATATCTTATAATCAGTAACACTTTCTAATTTTATATTATCTCGATTTAACAAACTCATTATTTCTTTTGAGTTTCTAATCATATCAGTTGTACGTTCTTCAGTTGATTCTTGAGTTAAAGAGTCCCCATTCATAAAATCAATACAATGTTTAAATACTGGCGTTGCGATATCATGAAATAAACCAGCTAAAGTCTGCTTTTTATCATGTGTAAAATGCCATATAATAAGCGCTACTGCCACACTATGATCTAAATTAGAATAAAAGTATTTAACATCAAAACATTTAGAATAATCAGTTCCACAGCTCATACTTATTTTACCAATTCTATCCATTTCTTTAGTATTAATATAATCAAATAACCACTCCGGAAATTCTGGTGATAATATTTTAAAGTATTCTTTTATCTCTTCATTTAAATTAATATAATATTCACTATTCATATTCGTAGTAGCTTTTCTATAAGAATATAGCCATATATAAAGGAATACTAATTACATTATCAGATATGCCTATATTTTTAGATGATAACTTAAATCCTTTTTTTACACCCCATTTATCAATAATTGATCTCATTGATTTTGATTTAGTATTATCTGCAGACTTAACTTCAATTGCAACAGCACAATCATCATATCTTATAAAGAAATCCATTTCAATTGTTGAATTGTGTTCAAAATAGTATAGTTTCTTACCAAGTTTTGCAAATATATCACCTATTACATTTTCATATATTGCACCCTTATATATCCCTAAATTACCATTCAGAACTTCCTTTGCAGAACCATCTTCAAGCATCGCCATTAAAAGTCCGGTATCTCTCATATATACCTTAAAAACATCTGATTTAGCATTACCTTCAAAAGGTAGAGATGGTGTAGATAAATTATAGCAAAAATTAATTATGTTAGCATCATATAACCATTGTAAACTTCCTTGATACTTCTCTGCCTTGCCACCACTACTAACTAGATTATAACGAAATTTTTTATAATCTTTAGATAAATGTTTAGGTATTGATAAAAAACAATCTCTAATTTTTGCTTTTTCACTTTCTTTAGCATATTTTCCTATATCCATCTTATAATCTTCAATGATATCTTTCTGTATTTTTAATACGTTTATAAAATTATGACTATTTACAAATTCTGAAACAACTGCAGGCATTCCACCAACAATTATGTATTCTTTAAATAACTCCATCATTTTATTATGAATAGAATCTGGTATTGTTTCTAATTTATCAAAATACTCTTTCAAATAAACAAGTGCATCTTTATTCATTCCATTTGCAATACAAAATTCTTCAAAATCCATAGAATGCATCTCTAAATGTTCCACATAACCAACTGGATATGATGGTACTTCGTCTCTATAGTTAAGTCCTAATAACGAACCACTTGCAATTACATCAAACCTTGCATCCATTGTTAAAAATTTTAATGCTGTAATCGCGCGAGGACATTCTTGTATTTCATCTAAAAATATAATTGTTTCATTTGGAACTAAATTAATGTCAGGTATTATTATAGTTAATCTTTTTATAATATTATCAACATCTAATCCACCATCAAATATAGAAGCATATTCATCATTTTCAAAAAAGTTAATCGCTACATAGTTTTTATAATTTTCACGACAAAACTTATCAATTATATATGTTTTTCCTACTTGTCTTGCACCTTTTACAATCAAACTTTTTTTATTTTTATTCTTTTTCCAATTAAGCAAATCTTGATATATTTTTCTTTCTAACATAAAATCACCACAGTTATTGTATCACATAATTTTAATAATAGATAGCATTTCGCCATTTTTTCAAAGGAATGTTGTATGCACTATCGAGATTTTTCAAAGGAATGTTAGTTATTTAATGCTTTTTTAGTATTTTTTACAACAAATATTCTAAAAACTTCTTAGTTGCAAATGTTAAGTTAATACCTTTATTAGTAGCTAATATAATATCTACTCTAGGAATATCTTTATTAATGTTTAATTCTTTTAGATTAGGATAGTTCCTTTGTGCTAAATCAATTAGAGTATAACCAATACCAAGTCCGGCATTAGTAAACTCAAGCACTAACTCTTGACTTACTACTTCCATCTTAGGTTTTAGTATAATTCCGTTAGAAAGGCAATAATTATCTAAACTTTTTCTGCTATTTGACTCTTTCTTTTGTAAAATTAAAGGATAATTATTGATATTATTTATAGAATTTATATCATCTTTATAGTGTTCAGGATTATAAATAAAACCTTCTTTTAATTTTTTAATTACTTTTAATTCAATACCACTCTCTTTAATATCACTTTCATTATATATAACAAAATCTAATTTACCTCTTTTTAAATCTTCAATTAGATTACTTGTAAGTTCGTTAGTAATTTTAATATCTATATTAGGATAATTCTTATGAAATTCTTGTATCTTATCCATTAATACTAATTTAGTTAAAGTTGTTGATATTCCTATTTTAATTTCTCCTTTATCTAAATCCTTAAAAGATGTAAATTCTGCTTCAGCATTATTAATTAATTCAAGTGCATCTTTAATATAACTATAAAACATCTTTCCCTCTTCGGTTAATTCCATACCTTTATTACTTCTTAAAAATAGTGTTCCACCAAGTTCTGATTCCAACTTTTTAATTGATTGACTAATTGCTGGTTGTGATATAAATAACTCTTCACTAGCGCGAGGCTGCTGAAAAAGTCAAACTAAAAAAGATGATATAGAACATTCTGTTCAGA
>CAMJTE010000007.1 GCA_946408655.1 uncultured Caryophanales bacterium
TGTCACAAATAATTATACTATGTCGATTTTTCCTAGTCGGATGATTTTATCCTGAATATTATAAAGGTTATGTTTAATTATTTGAGATTATAATATATAATGATATAATGTTAATGGAAGTGAGATTATGAAAGTTAGTGAAATAAGAACTGAGTTAAAAAAATACAATAGTAAAGAATTAGAGAACATAATTATTGAGTTATATCAAAGAATTCCTAAGAGAAAAAAAGAGGAACACAATATAGATTTATTAATTAAAGATGCAAATTATAAGAAAAAAGAAAAATTAAAGGAAGAGAATTTAGGTTTTGATGAATTACAAAAAGAGATGAAGTATTTCTTTTCATGCGTGGATGAAGGATTATATTCTTCACCTAATAATACTATTTCTAAAAGTGAGAGAAGTGGTTATCGTTTTAAAGTTAAGAAATATTATAAAAAACTATGTGAAATAGATGGTAGTTCATCAGATTTTGAATACGCAACTAATTTACTAATAGAACTATATAAAAGGCTTAGTAAGGGTTCTAATTATTTGTTGTTTGCAAACTGGGAAACATTTAGAGCGCTAGGAGTAGAACAAGTAGATTTTTTAGAAGTTATAGTAAAAAGATTGTTATATAAAGAAGTAAATGAAGATAGCTTAAAAAGATGTATTGATGTTCTTAATAATCCTAAGGATCCTTATGGTTGTTGCTATGATTATTTTTACCGAAGATTTGCTCATTTAATTAAGGATAGTGAGTCGAGAAAGATATCAGTTAAATTATTAAATGATATCATTGTAGAAAATAAATCAAATTTAAATGGATTAGGTAAGTATGATAGAAAAAGGTATAATATTGAAGAAACTATAAATCATAATATAATATGTTTAATTAATTTATGCTTTGATAATACTGATTACGATGAAGGTATTAGCTATTTTCATAAAAATTATATAAGAAGTAATTCAGAGGTTAAGGAGTATATATTACTTGAAGAGTTATATGAAAGAGAATTATATGAGTATTGGATAAAAGAATATGAGAGTAATAAAAAAATTAAGTATAGAGAATCATTAGTTAGTCAATATAACGAATTAAAAAAGAAATATAAATAAAAAGATTTAGTTTAGATTATATAGAAAAGGGGATTATATGAAGAAGAATAATTTAAAAAAGGTTTTGAAAAAAATATATAAAATATTGGATTATAAACAAAAAATCAAATTTTTAATAATTGTATTAATAATGATTGTTTCTGCAATATTAACACAAATGACTCCAAAAGCTATTGGCTGGTTAACGGATGATGTTTTAAATGTAAACGGGGTGACATTTGAAAAAGTAGTTCCATTTCTTATTATTATTTTAGTTGTTAATGTTTTAAATGAGATTATTAAAATTTTACGAAGAGTAATGGTGGAGGATGTTGCAACAAGAACAGAAAAAAGAGCTAGAGGAATGGTTATAAAATCGTTATTAATGGCACCTTTGTCTTATTTTAGAAAAAATATGACGGGTAATATTCACGGAAGAATGAATAGATGTTTAGATGGAACTATAAAATTAGAAAAATTATTATTTATGGATTTTGCACCAGCAATATTTAATAGTATTGCAGCAATAATAACTATTTTTTTAACACTGCCTGTAACGTTAGCTTTACCTATGTTAATGGTAATTCCTATTGGTGTAATTATCGTTCTTGCTCAAATTAATAGTCAAAAAGGGATAAGGGTTGATTTGTTAGAAAGTAAATCTAGTATGGATGGGACAATTGTTGAACTAATAAATGGTATTGAAGTTATAAGAATTTGTGATAGCGTTGATTTTGAAACAAGGAGATTTGATAATAAATCCGAATACTTGAGAAATAAGGAAATGAAACATCATAAGGCTATGGCTTTATACGATTGTTTAAAATTTATTAATCAAGCGGTATTTACTGTTTTGATAATTGGTTTATCAACATATTTAGCAACCAGAGGTATAATATCAGTTGGGGCTGTTTTGACAGCTTACCTTTGTTTTAATCAATTAATAAAACCATTAGAAGAATTACATAGAATATTTGATGAAGTGTCAGAATGTACTATACTAGCAGGTGATTTCTTTAAAATGGTTGAAATTCCAAATGACTTCTCATATTTAGAAACCAAAAGAGAAATAAATAATGTAATAACAGATGAGGTAATTAATATAAAAAATTTAAATTTTTATTATTCAGAAGATAAGGAAAAATTAGTTTTAAAGGATTTTAGTATTGATATAGAAAAAGGGATGTATCTTGGAATAGCTGGACCATCAGGTTGTGGAAAATCATCTTTAATAAAATCAATATGTAAATTAGAAAAAGCTGATGGAACCATTGTTTTAGATGATACTAACATAGATAATTTAAATAGAAAAGATATCGCCAATATAATTGCATTGGTACCTCAAAGTCCTTTCTTAATTGCAGGTACAATTTATGAAAATATCGTTTATGGAATTAATCGAGAAGTGTCTATTGAAGAAGTAAAAGAAGCAGCAAGAAAGGCATATATTTTAGATTACATTGAATCTCTTCCAGAAAAGTTTAATACAGTTATATCTGAAGGTGGAAATAATTTATCAGGTGGTCAAAGACAAAGAATAGCTATCGCAAGAATATTCCTTAGAAAACCTAAAATATTAATACTTGATGAGGCAACAAGTGCACTTGATAATACATCAGAGAAACATATTCAAAGTGAAATAGAAAAATTACAAAAAGAAAATAATACTACAATAATTGCAATTGCCCATAGATTAACTACATTAAAAAATTGTGATAGAATAATAGTATTAAATAAAGGAAAAATTGAAGAAAGTGGAAAATTTGAAGAATTAGTTGCAAAAGAAGGTATATTTAGTGATATGTATTATGGAAGATTAAAATAGTAGTTGCAATCATTTTTAGTAAATAATAATCTTTGTATTATAAAATAATTAAAACATATAATTAAGTGGTGATTATATGTTTTTTCGTGATATTCATACTAGAATTAGGATTATATTAATTTCAATCATTTTCTTGTTTTTTCTTATAGTATTTAAAGTGTTCTATATACAAGTAATTAGTTATAATAAATTAAATTCTAAGGCAAAAGGAGTATGGAGTCGTAATTTACCATTAGAGGCAAAACGTGGTAATATTTATGATAATGAAGGAGTACTTCTTGCAGGTAATATTACTACAACATCTTTAGTATTAATTCCTAATCAAATTAAAAATAAGAAAGATACTGCTAGTAAACTTGCTAGTATTTTAAATGTTAGTGAAAAAGAGATGATGGCTCATGTATCTAAGAAAACATCGATTGAAAGAGTTCATCCTGAAGGAAGAAGATTGTCTTACGAAATAGCAGATAAGATAAATGGACTAAAATTACCGGGGGTATATTTAGTAAAAGAAGCGAAAAGATATTACCCGTATGAGAACTGGTTATCTCATACTTTAGGTTATGTAGGAATAGATAATCAAGGACTTGGTGGATTAGAACTTACTTATGATAAATATTTAACAGGCAGTAACGGGGCAATTAAGTACTTTTCAGATGCTAAAGGTAAAACATTATCTTTAGCGCAAACTTATGAAAAACCACAAGATGGTATGAATATGACGTTAACTATAAATTATGAAATACAGGAAGCTTTAGAAAGAGAATTAGATAATGCAGTATCAATGTATTCACCTGATCACGCTATAGGAATAGTAATGAATCCTAATAATGGTGAAATACTTGCTTTATCATCAAGACCTAACTTTGATTCTAATAATTATACAAAGTATTCTATGGAAGAGATTAATAGAAACTTACCTGTATGGATGACATATGAACCAGGATCAACTTTCAAAATAATTACTCTTGCAACTTCTTTAGAAGAAAAAGCAGTAGATTTAGAAAAAGATCATTTTAATGATACAGGTTCTATTACTGTAGAAGGAGCACACCTACATTGTTGGCGCCACGGAGGGCATGGAGACCAAACATATTTAGAAGTAGTTGAGAATTCTTGTAATCTTGGAATAAATACAGGAACATATTTGAATATGAAGAAAAACTTGCAAATAACATAAATTATACAACCAAATTAGAGGTTTGTTCTACATACAATTTAATATACGATGGAGTACAATATTCAAATAATGAAGTGATTGATATGTCTGATGTTAATGTTATTTCTAGTGTTGATAAAGAAGCATCAGAAAGAAAAACTAAATTATTAAATGTAGATACAAGTTGCTATGAAGATATAATATTCAATAAAAAAGAAATAGCAATAAAATTGCTAGATAAATTTGATAAACAAATTTTAAATATTAGTGATAATATTAAAAGAAACTATTTAATAAGAAATGTTGCTTATAAATTAGATAAAAAGATAATTGAAGTACAAGTTAATCAATCAAATGTTTTAATCTCTTTATATAAAAATATAAAGCAATTTGATTATGATGATAAATTATTAATTAGAAAAGGATACGAAAAGGCTAGTTTATGTTATTTCACTAAAATAGATAAATTAGAAAATTTAAATTATGTAATTGAGATAATTAAAAATTATTATTCATATATATCAGAAACTAATATTGATCCAATAGATAACTTATTTAATACTTTATCATTTAAAATTAATTCTATTAATACAAATGTTACTTCTCATACTACTAATAAAGGGTTAATGTTTAAAAATAGAAGAAACTTTACTATTTTATCTAAAAAGAAATATGGTATTTATATTAGATTATTAGATGTTGAAGATAACAATAATATTCTTAATATAGTAGGTAGAACTAGTTATGAACCTCTATGTAAATATTTTAAAGTATTAAAAGAAGAAGATATAGATATTATAATGCCATATATAATAAAGAGTTATGAAATATCAAAATATAATCCAATAGATTTAAAACATAATTTTATTGAATTATATTATTATGAATAATATATGTTATTTTTAAAATTAAAATATTAATAAAATAATTAAAAAAGTAACAGAAATAAGTGATATAATAATATTGTATAGATGGAGGCTTATTAATGAAGGTTATTAGTATTAAAGAACCATTTGCTACTTTAATTAGAAATGGTGATAAAAGAGTTGAAACTAGAAGTTGGAAAACGAACTACAGAGGGGAATTATTTATACATGCAAGTGGTAAAAGTTTAGCTAAAGAGTTTTTAAATAATGATTATGTTATTAATTTAATTGATGGAATAGATATGAATTATGGTAATATAATTTGTAGAGGAAATTTAGTTGATTGTGTTTATATGGATGAATCATTTTTAAATGCAATAAAGGAAGATGAAAAAGAATATAACTTAGGATTATATGAAATTGGTAGATATGCTTGGATTTTTGAAGATGTTGAGCCAATATATCCTATACCTGTGAAAGGTCAATTAAATATATGGAATTATGATGGTGAATATGAAATTATGAATACTAAAAAACATCGCTAGATTTTGACATAATAGTTGTCATGTGCTAGAATAATCATTGATTTAGGGGGAATTATATATGATAAAATTAAAGAGAACTGGCACACAAGAAGAATTCGATAAGGGAGTAGAAGCATTAACTTCAATATTTATTGAAGAATATCCTTATTATTCAACATGGATAATTAATCACTTGGATCAATTTAAAAATGGTGAAAAACAAATTTTATCCATTAATAACGAAAATGAATTACTAGGTTATTTAATGATACATTTTTGCACAGATAAAATTGTAAAAATTAATGGTATTTATGTTTTTGAAAATAATAAGGGAAAAGGAATTGCAACTTTGGCTATAAACGAATTGGCTAGATTATTACAAAAAATGGATGTACAATTAATATTTGTTCAAACAAGATTAGATAATAATGCTGTTGTTCATTTATTTGATAAAACTGGGTATAACCTAATTGGCAAGAATTTTCATCCTGTTGAATTAAAAGAAAATTGGGTTGCATGTAATAATGTTTCATCATTAGAATTTGATGATCAAAAAGTCGCATTAGAAATATATGATGGATTTACTCCTCTTTCTGAGCAAGAAGTTCAAGAACTAAGAAATGAGCACAAAGATGGAAATTTAGTTTTAAAAAAGAAAATTAAGAAAATAGGTGATTAATTTGAATAAAAAACCAATAATTGGAATTGTTGGAAAACCACAGTGTGATGATGTTATCTGGAATAAAATATGTATTAGTAATGAAATTAAAGATGCAATTAATAAAAATGGTGGAGTTGCTATTGGAATAATTCCTCAAAGCAAAATAAAACAAATAAAAGAAGGGAAACCATTTTCTTATCAAAATTATTATTTAGATGAGAAATCATTAAGTGATTTGTTTTCAACTATTGATTTATGCGATGGTATTATATTAGAAGGTGGAATTACAATTTGTGATTATGAACAAGAGATTGCCAAATATTGCATAGAAAAAAATATTCCTTTATTAGGAATATGTTGTGGATGTATTAATATGGCTCTAGCAACAGGTGGAAGTATTTCATTGGAAAACTATGATTATTTAAAAGAAAAACATTTTAGTTTGTTAAATATGGAAATGCATGATGTAATTATTGACAAAGATTCTAAACTTTATTCAATGATTAAAAAAGATAAATTTATTGTTAATAGTATTCATAAATGTAAAATAGATAATCCGGGTGCTTATTCAATAAAAGGACTTGCCAATGATAATATTATAGAATTACTTGAGTTAGATGGAAAAGGATTTAATATTGGCGTTCAATGGCATCCAGAATTTATAACTGATAAAGAAGAAGAAAATCAGATATTTAAAAAATTTATTGATTATATAATTAAAAGTAATTAATTATTTTAATATTTATATTATAAAGATGATTTTAGTGAATCATCTTTTTTAATTTATATATACATAAATATAAAATTAATTAATAAAATTAAATTGGAGGTATATATGAAAAAAATAATAAAAGAATTAAAATTAATAATTAATAAAGAATTATATCAAAAAGGTAAAATTACATTTGAAGAATTTAAATTAGCAAATGAAAGAATAATGAAAGAGAAAGAAAATGAATATTGTAAAAACTAGAAGTGAGTTATTACTTGGTAAAACCATTTTTGATATGAATTTAAATGTTGGTTATTATGCAAGAGTATCTACTGATAAAGATGATCAGTTAAATAGTTTAGAAAATCAATCTAATTATTTTAAAGAAATGATAAATGAAAATAAGAATTGGAATTTAGTTGGAGAATATATTGATGAAGGTATAAGTGGAACTAGTATAAAAAATAGAGATAATTTTTTAAGAATGATTGAGGATTCTAAAGCGGGGAAACTTGATTTAATAGTTACAAAAGAAATATCTAGGTTTTCTAGAAACGTAATAGATAGTATAAAATATACAGAAGAACTTTTAAATAATGGAACAGTAGTATTTTTTATAAGTGATAATATTAATACTATATATCCAGATAGTGAATTTAGATTAACTTTGATGTCATCTCTTGCACAAGATGAAGTTAGAAAGCTTTCTGAAAGAGTTAAATTTGGAATTAAAAGAATGATTAAAGATGGAAAAGTAATTGGAAGTAATTTAACTGGATATTATAGAAAAGATGGAAAAATGATTATTAATGAAGAGGAAAGACCAATTATTGAAACATTATTTAATTTATATGTAACAGGAAAATATTCTTTTGAAAAAATAGCGGACATTTTATACAAAAAAGGATACAAAAACAAAAATGAAAAAATCTATTCTGGAACTACTCTAAAAAAATTTCTAACTAACCCTAGATATAAGGGTTATTATACAGCTAATTTAACTAAAGTAGAAAGTTATAAAACTCATAAAAAGATTAAGGTACCAAAAGAAGAACATATAATTTATAAAACAGATTTAATTGAACCAATAGTATCTGAAGAGTTATGGGATAAAGCAAATATGTTATATGAAAAAAAGCATAAAGCAAAAAATACTCATATAACAACTAATCAAAAAGTAATAGATGAATCTAAATACACATTTAAACTAATCTGTAACGAACATAATGAAATATTTGTTAGATGTGCTGGATCAAATAGAAGAAATAATCCTACTTGGGTATGTAAGAGGTATAAAAATGATGGAGTTATTATTTGCGAATCTCCAATTATTAGAGAAAAAAAATTAGATGAATTATTAGAAAATATAATAAGCAATTATATAAAAGGGTATTTAAAAGATATTACAAATCAAATGGTTAAACTTTATAATGAGGTTTCAATTATATCAAACCAAAAATTAAAAATAGATTTAGAAAAAAGACTTGAAGATTTAATAGGACATAAAGATAAATTAATAAATTTAAATTTATCTAAAATTATTTCAAATGAAGATTTAAAAAATAAATTAATTAAAAATGAAAGTGATATAAATAAAATAAATAATGAATTAGAAAATATAAAAGAAGATATCAATATCACATCAAATATTAATGATGTAGAAAAAGAAATAAAAAATATTATAAATGTTAAATATAATTTAAATACTTTTGTTAATTTATTAATAGATAAAATTATAGTTACAAAGTTAGATACTAGATACAAAATGAATTTAAAAATATATTTTAAAGATGGAAATATAAAAGATGTTTTATTTGAAAATTAAATAATATGTCGAACTTATTTTTTTAGCTAGAAATCCCGCTCCCGAGAATCCAGGATTTGTAAATTTGGGATTAAAACTAGGTAAGGAAACACTTTTTAAATATATAAAAAACTTTGGATTTGGAACAAAAACTGGAGTAGATATAGTAGGGGAATCCAAAGGAATATTATTTAATGTCGATAATATAGGTGATTTGGAACTTGCAACTACTGCTTTTGGTCAAGGAGTATCAGTAACTCCTATACATCTTGGAGTCTGTTAAATGATACCTTTACTATAACTAGAGGAAAGTCTAGTAAATATACTAAAAAATATGATGTTGAGTTCAATTATAATTGTTTTGCAGAAATATAAAATGTTACTTTTAAAATTAAAATATCAAAATAATAATTAAAAAAGTAACATTTATATAACAAATTTACATTTTTTAGGAATATTAATTAGTTTTTCCTAAAAAATAAAAATATTTTTTTATAATTTTACTTAAAATATATTTTCAAATATGATTTATTTTAATCGTTAAAGGAAAAAGCAAATGTAATTTACAAAATAATAAAATTATGATATATTATAAATGTAAATTATTCAAAGAAAGGAGTGTGATTAAGATGAAAAATTTACAAGTTATTAATAATGCAGAATTAATCACTACTCCTAATTTATTAAACTTTTAGGAATATTCTTTTAGATTATAAAATTAATTCTGCATTATGCAGAATTTTTTTGTTAGGAGGATATTGAAATGATAATGAAATTAAATATTAATGATAGAGCCGCTCTAGCTATTAAAAATAATACTAAAAGAGTAGAAATAAGAGTAAACAAAGAAAATAGTGAGCATGATTATAGTATATTAAAACAAAATGATATTATAGAATTTACTAGTAATAATTTAGGTGCATTTTATGTTAAAGTTAAAGAAGTAAATTATTATAATTCTTTAGATGAACTTTTTACTTTAGAAGGAACAAGATATACAACTTCATCTACAAATGATAAAGAAGAAGCAATTAGAAATGTAAGTAAATTAGATGGATATGAAGAAGCTATTAAGAAAAATGGTGTATATGCTATTCATATAGAATATTTATATAGTGAAAATACTGTTTGGGAAGAATTATATGAAAAGGCAAAGAGTTTCAGAAATCCAAGAGATGTATCAGGTATGATTAGTGCAGGAGGAGTAGGAGCAGCAATACTTACTAAAAATCATAATATTTATACTGGAGTATGTATTGATACTGCATCAACACTAGGCATGTGTGGAGAACGTAATGCGATTGCTAATATGATTACAAATGGTGAAAATGAAATTATAAAGTTAGTATGTGTTGATTCTAAAGGTAATGTTGGTTCACCTTGTGGTGCTTGTAGAGAATATATGATGCAACTTTCTAAAAATAGCAAGAATATTGAGATACTAAAAAATATTGATACTAAAGAAATAGTAAAATTAGAAGAATTAATACCTGATTGGTGGGGAAGTGAAAGGGTATAATGAAGAATATAAATCTAGTTGTTCCAAAATTAAGAGATTATTACTATGAACAAAAACTTGAAAGTGATTCTAAAACAATGAGTTATAATGCAGGATATGATGTATCATACTTTGGATATCATTATGATACAGGTTGCATAGATTTTCCAAAAGAAAAATGGGAAGATACATATAATAAAAGAATAAATGAAAACAAGTATTTTGCTTATATAAAGGATTGTACTATTAATAGATATGTTGGATATGTTAATTATCAATATAATAAAAATGATGATATTTATGAGTGTGGAGTATTGATTGAATATAAGTATAGAGGTAAAGGTTATTCTAAAGATGCATTAAGACTTTTAGTAAAAGAGGCAAATAAAAATGGAATAGAATACCTTTATGATACTTTTGAAAAAGAGAGAGAAAATACTTTAAAAACTTTCCTTGATGTTGGATTTGAAATTTATAAAGAAAATATATGGAAGAAATTTGATAAAAATGTAAATGGTGTAATAGTTAGAATTAAAACAGATAGAGTTTTACCAGATATATCAAATATAAAAACAATAGATGATGTTTTATCATTTATGAAGAAAAACATAAGATATGGATGGATAGATATTAATAATGAAATTCATATTGGTAATATGAAAAATTTTAGGAAACTATATAAAACTTTATCTATTGAAGAAATACTAGAATATGGTATTGGAACATGTATAGATCAAGTTAATTTAATGCATTATTTATTGAATAAAATAAACATTAAAAATAAAATGTTTGCAACTAGAATATATGAGCCTAATAATTTTAATAAGCTAGATGAAGAAGAACATATGCATTGTTTCATATTATGCTATATTGATAATAAAGTTTATCATATTGAACATCCGAATTGGTATAGAATAGGTATATATGAATATGAAGATGAACAAGAAGCATTAAAAACAATTAATGATTATTATATTAAGTTGTCAGGAGGAATATCAAGACCTATAACAGAGTTTTATAAAATTGATTACAATATTTCATTTAAAGAGTTTAACAGTTATATTAATAATTTAGATGTACTAAAAAATAATAATTTAAATTCAATTAATAGGTGGACATTTGGAATAGATACAGATAAATTAGTGAAACTTGTGTTAGATGGTAAAAAGACAGCAACAGCATCTTTGTATGAATATGATAGTTTACCTACAGTAGGTGAATTATCAATATTAACTGATTCAAATAATAATGATATATGTATTTTAAAAACAAAAAAGGTTATTATAACTGAATTTACGAATATTACTTGGGATTTAGCAAAATTAGAAGGAGAAAATAATTCATTAGAAGGTTGGAGAAAAGTTCATAAAGATTACTTTAACAAAATAGATTCTACTTTTAATGATGATACAAAAATTATATTTGAAATATTTGAGGTGGTAGAGAGATGCAAATAATTGAATACGAGAATAAATATTTGGAAGATGTTAAAGACTTGTTAGTTGAACTTGAAAAGTATATTTTATCTATTGATAAAGATAATTTAGATCAACTACATCCAGAATATAGAGAAAAAATGGCAATTTTAGATTTAGAAGAAGTTAAAAATAATAATGGTAAATGTTATATAGCAGTTGAAAATGATAAAGCAGTAGGATTAATTATGGGAACTATAATTAAATTTGATGAATATGATTACCTAGACTATAAATGTCCTAAAGAAGGGGAAATAACTGAATTAGTAGTTTCTAAAGATGTAAGAAGTAAAGGTATAGGTAATATGCTTATTTCTAAAATGGAAGAATATTTTAAATCATTAGGTTGTGAATATGTTTTAGTAGATGTATTTGCTTATAATGATAATGCTATTAAGTTTTATGATAAAAGTGGATATCATTCCAGAATGTGTACAAATATAAAGAAGATTGGAGATTAATATGATATTTAAAGAATTTTATATATCTGATAAAAACGGAAAAAGCAATTGTGTAATAAGAAGTTTATGTAAAATTTTAAATAAAGAATATGAAGATGTTTATAATGGATTATGCGAAGTTTCAAAAGAATTAAAACGTTCTTCATTTAATGATATTGAAGTATTTGAAAAATATATGGAAGATAATAATATTATTAAAATCAATCGTGATGAAGATATTAAAGTTAAAGATTTAAAAATAGATAATGGTTCATATATTGTGTTTTGTTATGACAAAAAAGAATTTTATCATATGATTTCAATTATTGATAATGATATATATGATAAAAATTCTGATTGTATGGATTTATATGTTATATCAGTTTATAGAAAAATAATATAAACAGATGTAAAATACACATTTTTAATGTTATAATATATATATATATATATATATATATATATATCAAATTACTTTGAAATGGGGTATTTTCGTGAAAGAAACAATATATAATTATGACTATTTAAATGATGAAGACATAACTGAAGTTGTTACAAGAACTAAAGCATTAATAATTAATAATAAAAATATAATTTTGGGAAATGAAAATAATATATATCAATTTCCAGGAGGTCATTTAGAGGAAAATGAAACTTTTGAAGAATGCTTAAAACGTGAAGTCTTAGAAGAAACTGGTATAGAGATTGATGACGATGAAATAAAAAGACCTTTTATGAAAGTCAATTATTTAAATAAAGATTGGCCAGCAATTGGTAAAAATAGAAAATCCGAAATATATTATTATTTAATTGAAACTAGTAAAAATCCAGATATGAATAAGGTAAAATTTACCGAACATGAAAAACAAGGTAATTTTAAAATTGAATCTATTCCTTTGAATGAATCAATAAGTGTTATTGAAAATAACATTTCAAAAAATGAAAAAAATAAAGTTATAGCACCAGATATGATAATGGCCATAGCAGAATACTTATATCAGTGTAAATAAATGTAGTTTGCAAGTTGAAATTAGCAAAAAAATCTATATAATATGTTTTAATAATTGATTAATCAATGGTGGAGGAGGCTATTTTTAGTCACCTCTTTTTTGTTAGGAGATGGTAAAATGTTTTTTATAAATGAGTTGCAAAAGATTAGAAACGATAATTCAGGAAAAATTGGTGTTTTTATTGATATGGATGGAGTAGTTGCAGATTATAGATTTGGTGAAGGAAAAAATATTGAAAATAATGTTCCTGGTACATATTTGAATAAAAGACCTATTTCAACAGCAATTAATATTTTAAAAGAAGTTAATAATGCTTTTGATTTTGATATGTATATTTTGAGTTCATGTAGACATGATGAACAAGCTATTGAAAAAAGTAAGTGGCTTGAAAAAAATATGCCATTTATAGATAAGAAACATCAATTGTTTGTAGTTTCGAATACATTTGAAGATAGAAAAATGTTAAAAATTAATAAAATTAAAGAAATTATGGAAAACAAATATGATAAAGTTATAATGATAGATGATACACATGATATATTATTTTTGGCAATAAAAAATTTAGGTGATAAAGTAATTCCGTATCATGTGATTACATTATTTGATTAGGAGGGGTAATTATGAAATATGATGTTATAGTAGATTGTTATACTGATGAACCATCTGGGTTGGGAGTGCCTCCATTTTTAAGTGTCCATTCAAGATATATTGCTGGTGCATTAGAAGAACAAAAAAGAAAATATTATTACTTAACTATAGATGACTTGAGATATAGTAATGGAGAAAAACACAATAATGATTCATATAATAAAAGAATCATTAATACAACCAAAAATAAAGATAATGTTTTTGATATTTTAAATAATGCTAACAATATTTATGTTGTGATGGGCTGTTTTGTTAAATATGAATATGTATCAGCAGAACCTCCATCATTCTTAGAAGTTGAAAATCTATTGAGAAAATATAGTGCTAATAAATTATTATTTTATTCTTTAGGTGGAAATGAATTGACGAGAGAAAATGTTAGAAAAACTGTTCCACAAGGTTTGTTCAATGAAATAATATTTGGAAATACATATAATTATTTTATTGGTGAAACAAGTAATAAATTTAAACCTAATTATGATAGATTAAAAAATATTGCTATATCTTCTGCAACAGTACTTAATCAATTAGAAAGACCTTTAGTAATAGAGATAGAAACTGCAACGGGTTGTAATAGAAAACCAGGCTGTACATTTTGTATTGAAGGTATGAGAGGTTTACCATTACAATTTAGAGAAGTAGAAGATATTGTTTCTGAAATTAAAAGCTTATATGATAATGGTGCTTTATATTTTAGATTAGGAAGACAACCTAACTTTTATGCCTATAAAGATTGTAATCCTTCTGAAATTGAAAAGTTACTTAAAAGAATATGGGAAGAATGTCCAAATATTAAGACACTTCATATTGATAATGTTAGTCCTCACAATGTTAATACACCTGAAGGAATAAAAATAACTGAAATAGTTGCAAAATATACTACTGCTGGAAATATTACACCATTTGGGATAGAGTCTTTTGACTCAAGAATCAGAGAATTATGTAACCTTAATGGTAGTTTAAATGATATTCACGAATCAATAAATATCATTAATAGATTTGGTAAAGAACGTGGCGATAATGGATTCCCAAAATTATTGCCTGGTATAAATATTATTTATGGTTTAGATGGGCAATCCGAAAAAACTTTAGATTGTAATTTGAATAATTTTAAAAGAATATTAGATTCAGGTAATTGGGTTAGAAGAGTTTTTGTTAGAAAATTAACATCCCCCTATGGTGAGCAATTTGATAGATATACGAAAGACAAACTTGATGAATTTAAAAATTGGAGTTCTACAATTGAAAATGATTTTACTATTCCGATGTTAAAGCAAGTATTTCCAGTTGGTTTAATAATTAAAGATTTAAGAATGGAAATGTATAAAGATGGTGATTCTATTTTAAGGCAAATGGCAACTTGTCCAGTTAGAGTTGTTGTAAAAAACAAAGAATTAAAACTAGATCAATTTTATACTGTTAAAATTATTGGATATGTAGGAAATAGAACTCTATTAGGAGAAGTTATATGAAAAAAGTTGGATTACTTGTTCCAAAAACAAATTTAACTGTTGAATATGAACTACAATATTTATATAATAATCACTTTTTTAATATCGAAGATATAGCGTTTTATATTTCAAAATTAGACTATAAAACAAGCTATAAAGAAGATAAAACAAAATTTTTAAATGATCTTGCAAATGATAGTAATAAGAAAATTAATGATTTAGAATATATTGGTGTTGATTACATTACTTTTTTCTGTACATCATCATCTGTACTAAATTCTGAAATCATTATTAATAATAATCCTTTTACTGCACTGCTAGAAGAGGTCATAGAGAAAAATATAAAAAAGTGTTTATTGATTACTCCGTATGATGATGTTGTTGGAACAAATATTAAAGTTGAATTAGAAAAAAATGAAGTTTTCGTTTGTAAAAACATTAATTTAAATTTATTAAATACAGCAGATTATTTTGATTTTGGTATTAATAAGCTTAAACAATTTATTATTGATAATTATAAAGAAGAATATGAAAATGTAATAATTTCTTGCACCAATCTTCCAACACTATCAATAATTAATGAATTGGAATCTTTATTTAACAATAATGTAATATCAAGTAATTCATGTTTATTTAATAAAATAAAAAAAGAAGTGGTAGGTTAATATAATGACAAAAGAAGAATTTAAGAAGATAATTGATGTTTGTGCAAGTATGCCAGATGTAAAAGAAGATGTTTTTAAAAATCATGACAATAATATGTGGTGGCCTTTAGAAATTGAAGATTATAAAAAGAGATTACTTATTGCAGGATTGTCTACAAGAATTTCTTATAATATGATTAATAGTTATAGGAAAGTTATAAATAAATTGAATGAATATAGTTATGAGCAAATAAAAAGTATGAAAAAAGAAGAAATTATTGAAATAATTAAAGGTTTAGGACTTTCTAACACTCGTTATTCATATCTATCATCAATGATTGATTTTATTGAAAAATATAATGATACAATATTAGAAAAAGATAATGATGAATTGATTGAGTTAATTGCTAATAACGTTAGTGGTGCTTCGTACAAAGTTGCTCAATGTTGTGTACTATATATGCGTGGATATTATTGTGGAATTATGCCAGTTGATAGTGGTATGAAGGATGTTGAATTACCATGTATTGGTTTTGAAAAATATGGAAATGCAATTGGACATGATATACTTAGAAAACAATTACAAGAATTAGTTAAAGACAACAATATGGAAGATATTATTATCAAATATGGATATGATAAATTAAATATACCAAATTATAATAATGCTACTTGGTGGGCTCATTTAGTATTGATTTATTTTAAAAGACATTATTGCAATAAACACAAACCTGATGAATGTCCATTAGCAAATAAAGTATGTGTTAGTTGTAAATGTAAAAAATAACAAATTTAAGGGGGATTTGAGATGATAATAATTGAGGGATTAGATGGTGTTGGTAAAACAACTTTAGTTGATTATTTTGTGAATATGGGAATGAAAAAATATCATTTTGATTATGATGCTCAAAATATGGATTTGTTTACAAAATATATGCTAGTATTAGATGAGAAAACTGATATTTTAGTTTTAGATAGATCTTTTATAAGTGAAATGGTATATGGTACTGTATTGCGTAATAATTGTAAATTAACAATTGAACAATATACTGAATTGTTAAAAACATATAAAGAAAAAGGAGCTACAATAATTTATTTAACAGCCCCAAAAGAAGTTTTATTAGAAAGAAGAGCTAATGATTTAAAGGATTATGAAATGATTGATAAATATTATGAAACTCTAAATGCTAGATATGATGAAATTATGGATTATAGTTGTAATTACATAAATGTTTTACAATATGATAGTTTTGCTATGAATAAAGAAGAAATTCAAAATAATACTAAGAGGTTGATTGTTAAATGATAGATTTATGTTTTGTTGGAAATAGTTCAATAGATTTAATTAAAAATGAAAACGGGAATGAGAAAAAATTTGGTGGGAGTGCTATATATAGTTCACTATCATGTCGAAGTATTTCTGATAAAAGTATAGGAATAATAAGTAATGTTAATAGTAATTTAAAAAAATTACTAGATTCAAAACAGATATATTTATTTGGTAAGGTTGTTGATGAGATAAATACGTTTGAGATAGATGAAGCTTTAGGAACTTGTAATTTTATAAAACAAAGTAATAATGATATTTTAATTGATGAGGATATTGAAGTTAATTATTTACATGTTTCATTTAGAAAAGGTGTAAATATAGTTAATGTTTTAAACAATCCAAAAATAAGATATAATCATTTATCTATAGATGTTATGATACATAGTATAGATAGTTTTATAGAAATGATAGAAAAATATATTGATAAAATTGATATAATTTTTTGTAATAATGAAGAGTATCAAGTGTTAAAAAAACATTTTAATAATTTGCCACTTACTATTATTACAAATCAAGACAAACCAGTTATAGCTGTAAATAAGGAAAAAAATATATATTTTAATGTTCCACAAAATATTTCTACAGTATCTTCAACAGGAGCAGGAGATTCCTTTATAGGGGGCTTCTTAGCAGAGTATTCAAAAAATCAAAATCTTAATAGTGCAATAAATACTGGTATTGCTAATGCAAGTTATTCTGTAACTAAATTAGGGCCTATTAATATTTCATGTAGAAGTACTGATATATTTAAAAATGGTATTTTACCTAAAAATATAATAGTTGTAGGTAATTCGTGTGCAGGTAAAACAACTTTTATTGATTTTTTTAAATCGTTTTATAATATATATACAGATATTGATGATTTGGCTCCATTGTTAGAAATGTTTATGATAGATGACATTTCTAATGACAATAATCTTGATGATTTTATTAATCTTAAAAATAAATTAGTATTTATGAAAGATATTTATGAGCATTATTTAAATAATTTTTCTAATATAGAACACTATACCGTTATTGCAAAAAATGGTGAAGGACATGATATTATAAATCCTGATCTTTGGGATATAATTTTAAAAAGATCAGTAGAAGTACTAAAAAATGAAAACAACATAATTCAATTTTCTCGAGGGCGAGATGAAGAATATGAAAAAAAATATGGAAATGATGTTTATAAAAGAAGTCTAGAAATTATTCTTCAAGAACTAGATAATAAAACAAGTACTATTATAATAAACTTGGTTTCAGATTTAAAAATAAGAAAAGAAAGAAACAAAATTAGATTTGAACAAGGTGGTCATTTTGTTTCTGAAGATACTATGGATAATGTCTATAAGGATGATATTTTCCAATACGAGCATGTTGAAGATATTAAAGGTGTTATTAATTTGTCAGGAGTAAATTATCCTGTATATACGATTAATAATAATAGAATGTTATCATCAATTGAACTATCTGAATTTTTAATGTATAATGTTAATGAAATATTAAAATATTATGAAGAATTTAAGGAGGAAAAAAATTATGAATATGAAAGAAATTCAAAAGGAAATATGGCAAAATAAACTTAATAAAGGATTCAATACAACAGATGTTAATAAAGAATTTTGCTTATTATATGGAGAAGTTGCTGAAGCATATGATGCATATAGAAAAAAGAAAGATGATTTAAACGAAGAACTTGCCGATATAGCAATATACCTAATGGGGTTATCTGAAATGCTTGGTTTTGATTTAGAAACTGAAATTCTAAAAAAAGTAGATAAAAATGGTAAGAGAGTATATAAAAATATAGATGGCGTTAATGTCAGAGTTAGTGATTAATTTTTAAAACATATTAAAAAATTACATATTCATACCAAAAACGGTCTAAAAAAATAAAGCAACAAAAAAATATTTACACAGCAAAAAATATTTGGTAAAATTGCAAACTGTTGTGGGTGATAAAATGGAAAGTGTAGAAATATTAAAAGCTTTAAAATTAATTGGTTATGATAATGATATAGATATTAATAATGATTTGTATGATTATAGTAGAGAACAAGAATTAGTAACTGCATAATTGATAGGAGTTTGAATTATATGAAAGATGAAATATATGAATATTTAATAAATTATGGTTTTAGTAAAGAAAATTTAGATAAATTCGAAGAATTAAATGAAGATATGTATTTTGTATCTTTAGAAAAAGTTAAAGAAAATATAGATTTCTTTGCAAGCAAAGAATTAAATAATATAGAAATTATTAGTTTAGTTAATATCAATCCTTTTATATTAACTCTATCTTCAAAAAGAAAGAATGCATTTGATGAAATATATATTAACAAATTAAATTTATCTAATGAAGAAATTAAAAATTTATTAAATATTAATAATAATATTTATACATGCAGTCCATTAGAACTTGATAAAATCATTAATTATTTAGTTAATGATAAGAATTATTCTATTGATAATATTAAAAAGATTATATTAACTAATCCTAATATAATAAATAAAAAAATAGATGAAATTGTGGAAATTATATAGGCGGTGTTTATATGTATGAATATTTATTAGAAAACTTAATTAGTTATAGACAAGTTGATGGAAATTTAAGAAGAGCTGCTAAAAAAGGATTAGTATCGGAATTATATAGAAAACAAATGAATGCCCTAGCACTTAAATATTTCGGAGTAGACTCAAATGGAAATTATACAGAAAATAAAGAAGATATTGTTGCCTATAGATGTCCTTATAGTGGTGAAATAATAAATGACCTATCAACTGCTTGGCTAGAACATATATTGCCAATATCAAGTGATGGTGGAACTGTATTATTTAATTGTATTCCTATTCTAAAAGAAGTTAATTCATCAAAAAACGATGAACCTAATCTTTTAGTATGGTGGCAAGGAAAAGGTAAAGAATATTTTAGTTATGATAGATTAGAAAGATTAATTCAATATATGTTAGAAGCATATACACTAGCCTTTAAAGAACCAATTGAGGAGGAATTATATGATTACGATAATTCATTAAACAATGATGATTATATCGAAAATGATGATTTATCAATAGATTTAAAAGATAGAATAAGTATCAAGACCAATACAAACATTCAGCAAAATATAACTTATTATCAATTAATTAATGATCTAATAAATGAATTATCTAAAAATAGAGATGTATCAAAATATAGTTCTCAATTAAATAATATAAAAGAACAAAATGTATTTGGCAATATTAATGAAATTGAAAAAGTAATTAATGTTGTACAAACTGTATTTAAAGAAGTATTAGGAGATAATTCTAAAAAATATTTATCTTATTCATTAAAAATTGATATGAATAAATTATTAAATTCTTTAAAAACAAATGATTATGAAAATGAAATAAGAGAAAGAATAAACAATATTAAGTCAATATTAATGAAAGATGGTAAAAATATAAATGATTATTTTGAAAGTATTACTGATATAGAAGAAGAAAATATATTATATAAGAATAATTTATCACAAGATGACATAACTTATTTTTTAGAGACTATTAGACTCAGTCACAAAAGTAAAATTAGAATATTTATAGATATGTTGTCTGATTCTAAGTTTACTAATTATATTAATGGTCTTCCGGATAATAATAACATCTTTTCAGTTAATAATAAGATTCACTTTAAAAATTATGAGCATATTCATGGATTGCATGTTTTACAATTTTGGAAAAATAATAGCGAAGAAATTGTAAGTGAAATTATGAGGCTGAGACAAGAGTTATTAGCAAATAATGCAAAAACAACCGATGAAAGATTAGTAAAATTAAATTCTGCATTAAAAGCAATAGATGATTACAATTTTGCAAATCAATACTTTCCTCAAAAAAGGATAGAAGTTTTTATAGAAATGTTATCAAATTCTAAATATACAAATTATGTAAATGGAACTTTTGATGAAAATAATATTTTTGCAAGAGATAATAAAGTTCCATTTGAGGGATATGAACATATTCAAGGCTTAAATACTAGTCATTTTTGGACATATAATTCAGATAGAATTATACAAACAATAAACACATTAAAAAATAATTTGGAAAGAAAAGAAGAAAAAACATATGAAGAAGAACAAAAACTAATTAAATTAAATATGGCTTTAAAAGCAATAGATAACTATAATTTTGCTAATAAAAGCAATTCGCAGAGTAGAATAGAAGTCTTTATAGAAATGCTATCAAATCCTAAATATACTAATTATATAAATGGAACACTTGATAACAATAATATTTTTGGCTTGAATGAAATTCCATTTGAAGGATATGAACATATACAAGGTTTAAACACTAGTCATTTTTGGACACGTAATTCAGATAAAATTATACAAACAATAAATATATTAAAAAATAATTTGGAAAGAAAAGAAGAAAAAACATATGAAGAAGAACAAAAACTAATTAAATTAAATATGGCTTTAAAAGCAATAGATAACTATAATTTTGCTAATAAAAGCAATTCGCAGAGTAGAATAGAAGTCTTTATAGAAATGCTATCAAATCCTAAATATACTAATTATATAAACGGAACACTAGATAACAATAATATTTTTGGCTTGAATGAAATTCCGTTTGAAGGATATGAACACATAAATGGATTAAATACTAAGCAATTTTGGCGTGTAAATTCAGATAAAATTATAGAAACGATTTATATGCAAAAAAATGAATTAGATAATAAAGAGAATAGAACACAAAATGAAGAACAAAAACTGATTAAATTAAATATGGCTTTAAAAGCAATAGATGATTATAATTTTGTCAACAAAAACAACCCAAAATATAGAATAGAAAAATTTATAGAAATGCTATCAGATTCTAAATATACAAATTATACTAATAATATTCCAGATGATAATAATATTTTTTCTGCGAAAAACAAAATTCCATTTGAAGGATATGAACACATAGATGGCTTAAATACTAGCCAATTTTGGAATCGCTATTCTGTAAAAAATATCATTCCTTTACTTTTTTATAGTAGTAACTATAATGATTTAAAATATGATTTTGCTAGAAATGCAGTAATGGGGTATTTAAATTACAATAGAAGAAGAAAAAAACAACCTGAATTTAAAATTATTGATGAATATATTGATACATTAGATAAAACTAAAAAAGAGGTTAAATCATTATTAGAATTAAGAGCATCACTGCTATTAAGAAAACAACAATTAAGTATTGAAAATCATGAATTGACTGAAGAATTAAATTCTTCTTATAGGAGAGCAATGTAATATGAATGATAAAATAATTGAATTAGAAGAATATAAAAATATAATAAATAATAAAAATAATTTAGATAATGGTACTACAAACGTCGAGGAGTTATCACTTGAAGAACTAGAAGATGTTAGTAAATTATATAGAAGTGAAGTTACTAAACTATCACAAGAAGTTCAAGTTTTAGAAGAAGAAAATATAAAACTTAAAAGACTTCTTGAAAAATAATGGAGGTATTACATCTATGTTAAAAAATTTATTTGAAAAAAGGAAAAGTGAATTTAAGAACTATGTTTTAGATAATCATATATTACCTAAAGTATGGAAAGTAAGATTTAGTGATGGTACTGATATGAGAATATGGTTTAATAAAATATCAAAGGTAGCTGAATTTAAAGATTTTATTACTGAGATTGATGATATATTAAATAAGTATGATTCTAAAGTATTAAGTGATAAAGAAAAGGAAGAAGAGTTTTTGAATTACATTCATAGATATAATCAAATACCATTATATGGACAAGCATATTTCTCTGATAATGATGAGATGAATTCATGGTATATGAGTTATAGAAATAATAATAGAGATTATGAAACTATAGTTTATAATAGTTTAAGTGAGTATAATAATCTTGATTTAGCAGCTATCTGGTCATTTATTAGAGATGAATTTATAAGTATAATAAAGACATTAAAAAGAATACCTAATCATGGAGAGTTTATTATTAGGAATGGTATTGATGTAAGAGTTATATATGATAAATTAGTATCCTTTGATCCAGAAACTACTGAACAGTTGTTGCTTCACTTACAAACATATAATAGGAATAAATTATCACAAGATGATAGGTTAAGTGAGTTCTTAGAGTGTGTATCTAATTTAGGTTATATACCTTATATACAAGAGTCTAGATTTTCTGATGGTACTGATATGTTTACTTGGTATAGTAGATATAAGAATAAAGTTACTAATTTAGAAAATGAAGTAAGTAGTAGAATTAAAGGAGAAACTCCAATTAGAAAAGTTAATATATATCTTATTCCTAATTTTAGAAATACTGGTGGTAAGTTTTATACAGTATGTTCTAATATAGGTGAAAGATTAGATTTATCGCAGGTATCATCATTTGAAGAAGCAAAGATGCTTGATGATAGTTTAGTAAAACGTGGTGGCGTAATATTAAAACAAGATGAAGAGATTGATAGTGTTGATTTTACGAAAGGAAAGTCTAAATAATGAAGATTAATGCAATAGATGAAAGTGGTAAATTAAAAGAATATGATGTTATATTAACTTATCATAGTGATGAATATAATAAGGATTATATTGTATATACAGATAATATTTATAATTCAAATAATGAGTTACAAGTATATATTAATGAGTATAATAAAGATAGTGTAGAAGATACTGTTAAGGATATTACTGATACAAATGAATATAATAAGATTAAATCTGATATTGATAGTGTGTTAGTAAATATGAAAAATGAGTCAGATATACTTAATAATAGTGAATAATGATAATTAGTAATCTAGGTATTAATGGTATATATCAGAAATTTGATGGAAATCATAAAACTGTTGAAGGTAATGATAATAGAAGTGAAGTATTTAGAAGTGTTTGTATTTTTATTGATATCATACTTAATAAAGAAAAGAAATATGAATCAAGTGATATAGGTATAGTTAATGTTAATTAGTTCATATAAATTGGTTTATAAAGTAATCATTTATAAAAAGTTACATAAATTAGTCAAAAACACAAAAATGACATAAAACGACATGAATTTGACATAAATTGACCTAAATTCGACATGAAAAAGTCTTGACTTGCACTTGTCAAGTGGTATAATATGGTAAAATAAGTTGATTTTGCAAGGAATTATAGTAGTAGTTGCTGCAGGAATAGTTTGTTCATATTGATTATTAAAATAATACATTATAGTGTGTATTATTTTTTTATGTGGCACTACATTTTTTAATAGCAATCTTGTATAGTGTCAGTTGTAATTTTTTATGACATTTCATGATTATACTGATATATAAGGGATTAATTTGAAAATTAGTGTCGTAAAAAAGAGTAAAGTGTCATTTTTGCACGTGCAAAAATAGTATTGCCACCCACGTTTTCCTTTATATTATAAGGGATAACAACTAATTGAGTGGCTCGTCTCTTATCCTGATTAAAAATACCTAGTATTTTTAGCGTAAATTATGCTTAATTTGACACTATAGAAAATATATTGAAAGGAGGTGATATTTGTAGGATTATTTTATATATGAATTTCCAGAGAATAAACTTTTTCATTTTTTTACAAAAAACTCTTGCAAAAATCACTTTTTTAAGTGATAAATAAAACGAATTAAAAATGTCATTAAACATGATTTATATGACTGTCATTAAATGTGAGTATTAGGTTTGAATAGTTATAAGTACAAAATTATAAATACTCTTAAAATAGCTTTAATTCGTTTGTTAGGAAGGGGTATTTAAAAGTGAGTAGAAAAAGGAAATCAGCAAATGAGAATAATGTTATTGAATTTGATGATATTAAAGAATTGGAGAATACTTTTATGTATATAACAGAAACAACTAAGAAGGTTAAAATATTCTTTGGAATATTACTTAGATTAGATGATAAATCTAAAATGGCAGTATTACTATATTTGTTTAGTAAACTTAATTGTAATCAAGTAAATGATAAGAATGAAGTTAATCCAGATTTGCTTGATGGTAGTGATGATATTATTATATTTAATTTAGAAGTAATAGGATATGATATGCATACTACTGAGGCTTTTTTGGAATACAATGTATTTCAGTATAACTTGAAAGAAAGAAATAAAAGGGGGTATCTTTATATAGATAATGGATTTGTAATAGGGATAAAGCCTACATTATTTATAAGTTTAGTAATAGCTATATTTGAAAAGTTATCGTTTAGTGAGCAAATAGATGTATTTGCTGAACTTATAATTAGATATGATAATGATACCTATTTTGATTCACTAGAGCCTGAAGTGTTATTTGTAGGAAATAGAAGTGGATTTGATGTTGCAAAAGCAATAAACGAGTGGAAGAAGAAAAATATATAGAAAAAAACTAAATTGTTGTTTGAAAACTTAATTAATTTCAAATGATGATTTAGTCTAATATTGTCCTTTGTGATATTAAGTTTTCAAATTTTTGTAGAACTTAGTATCGCAAGTTCTTTTTTAGTTTTATTTAAATATGCTAAAAAGGAGAGGATGATTATATGTATAATACTTCAAAGATTCCATCAAAGATTATTGAAACTGAATTAAGTATTAGATTGCTTGAGTATTTAAAAAGAAATAATACTATAGATGATGGAATGTATAATTATTGTATTAATAAATTAGTAAGAAAAATAGAGATAGAAAAAAATAAAATTGATGATAATTATATAGAAAATGATAGTAATTATAAAATATTAGTTTAGGAGGCTAACTATGGACTTATATACAGTTAGGAATAATATATTAAAAGGTATTCCTTTACAAGAATTAAATCTTAGGGTATGTTTTTATGCTAGAGTATCAACAGATAAAGATTTGCAGTTGCACTCACTACAAACACAGATAACATTTTTTAATGATTATATTAGTAAAGTTCCTAACTGGCGCTTTGTAGGTTCATATATAGATGAAGGAATAAGCGGAACGCAGGTTAAAAAACGTGAAGAATTTTTAAGAATGATTGAAGATGCAAAAAATCATAAATTTGACTTAATTCTTACAAAAGAGATATCTAGGTTTTCTAGAAGCACATTAGATAGTATTAAATATACACAAGAATTATTATCAAGTGGTGTAGGTGTATACTTTTTAAATGATAACATTAATACTATATTACCTGATTCGGAACTTAGACTTACAATTATGTCTTCAATTGCTCAGGATGAGGTTAGAAAATTATCTGAAAGAGTTGCATTTGGTATGAATAGAAGTATTGATAATGGTGTTGTACTAGGGTGCTCTAATATATATGGATATGTAAAAGATAAAGGAAAACTTGTAATAGATGAAAAACAAGCAGAGATGGTTAGAATAATATATGATAGATATGCAAATACCTCTGATGGTGTATCTAAAATATCAAGATATTTATACTCACTTGGATATAAAAGTAAAACTGGTAAAAGGATTGATACAACGATTATTACAAGAATTATAAAAAATCCTAAATATAAAGGATATTATTGTGGACGTAAGTCTAAAGTAGAAGATTATAGGACTAAGAAAAAGAAGTTTTTAAATGAATCAGAATGGATTTTATATAAAGATGAAGAATCAGTTCCTGCTTTAGTATCTGAAGAGTTATGGGAACGGGCAAATATCAAATTAAAAAGTAGACAAAAGAGTTTTGATAATAGATTAGAAGATAAAACAATATTTCAAAATAGGTATACATATTCAGGTAAAATATATTGTGGATGTCATAAACTTACTTATCATAGGGTGGGCGCTGGAAAAAGGAAGAAAAATCCTGTTTGGGAGTGTCAGGTTTATAGAAAAGAAAGCTTAAAAGGGTGTACTAATCCTAGATTATTTGAGCGTGAATTAGATGAACTATTTAGTGATATACTTAATAAATTATTGAATAAAACAAATACATTTTTTGATGAGATATTAAAAGAATGTAAAAACTATTTAATGATTAATAATAGTAAAAATGATATTAAAAAGTATGAATCTAAAATACAAGTTTTAAATAATAAAAAAGATAAACTGTTAGAACTTGTTATGGAAGAATATATAACTAAGGATGAATATAAAAAACAATTAGATATAATTAATAGTGATTTAGAAAAATATAAAGATAATATTAATAAATTAAATGATAATAATAAAGATGAAAACTATATTAAAAATAAAATTAAAGAAATTAAACAAGTTTTAGAAAAATATAATTTAGATAGTGTTTGTTATAGTGATTTATTTAATGAATTAGTAGATAGAGTATATGTTTATAAAGAAGAAGGTAAAAAAATAAAATTAGATATTTTTATTAAAACTGGAGAATGTATAAAATCATTCTCCAATGAATTAGGTAAAAAGTTTCATTTGCAGGACCCCGTTACAACAAATAACTGCGGTATCTGCGGCAATTAACGGTGGTAAATTATATAAACCATATATTGTAAAAAGCATTAATGAACCTGAAACAAATAGTGTAATTGTGAAAAATGAACCTAAAGTAGTTAGAAAAGTAATAAGTGAAGATACTAGTAAAAAAGTAAGATATGCACTAGAAAGCGTAGTTGCTCGTGGTACTGGACATAATGCTTATATAGCTGATTATCGTGTTGGAGGTAAAACAGGTACAGCCCAAAAAGTAGAAAATGGAATTTATTTAAAAGGAAATTATATAACCTCATTTATTGGGTTTTTACCTGCTAATAATCCCCAGGTTATAGTTTATATTGCAATAGATAATGCCAAAGGTATAACTCAGTATGGAGGAACAGTACACGCTCTTCTAAGTGAAAAGAGGAATAAACTCTTTATTTATAAGGGATTAAGGCAATACTGAAACACTTTTAATATACAAAAATAGTGTTGGAGGCAAAAATGAAAAACTTAGAAGAATTAAGATTTGTTTTAACATATGAAATGAACGAAATATTTATTAAAATACTAATTATCAAACAAAGACTAGAAGAAGAAATTACAACGAGTGAGCAAATGCTACTAAAAAAAGAGCTCCATATTTTAACTAATAGGTTTATTAAAGAGTTTAAGAAAAATAATGTAGAACAAATCAAAGACTATAACAATATTATAAATCAGTAGAGAGTAATAACTATCTTTTTTGATACCAAACAAAAACCGAACATTAAAACAAAAGAAAATGTGTTATAATATCTATCAATAATTTTTAAATCTTGATAAGATTTAATTGTTCGCGAACAATATAAATTTAAAGGAGTGATGATAGATGTTAATATATGGATATAGAGAAAAAAATTGTCTTGTATCTACAAATGAAAACAATTATACAAATCTATGGGCTTTAGTTCATTATTACGATGGTTCTTATAGTTTTGAGTATCCAACATCTATAATTGTGAGGCGTATATATTGTTCTTACACGACATTATGTAGATTTAATAATTCTTTAACTAGAGTTTATGAAGCAAATAGTGATTATATTAAAAGTATAGATTTTGTTAAAGAGTACTTAGAAGAAAATCAGGACATAGAAAATAGTATGGATAGAAGATGTAGAAGTATCTATGATGATTTAAAAGTATGGTACAGAAGATTATGTAGTAGTCAAAAATCATTAGATGATATAAAGTGGCAAGTAGTTAAAACAATGAAACATTACGAGAAACAAGAAATCTTTAAAGTAGCAAGTATTAACTTAAAACGAAATTATTATGATTTTGTTATATAATTATCACTCCATAAAAAAGGAGGAGTAATGAAAGACAATAAGAAAATATCTTTAATGGAAGATAAAAATGATTTATATCAAAAACAAGCACAAGAATATTTAAAAAAGAGGGTTATAAAGTCTGCTTTAGACACATATACAGGAAATAAAGTAGAAGATAAGGAAGTTAGAAAGTTTGTAGCATACTTAGATAGATTTGTAAGACAAACTTCATCTAAAAATGATATTAACTATAGAATATCAAGCCTATATAACTATATTGTAAGTAAATATAGCGACTATATGGAAATAAATGAAATAGTACTAAATGAAAACTAATTAGTGACTTATATTAAAGTACTCCTATACACAAAAGAAAGGAGGAATAAATTAAGACTAAACTTAGAATAGACTTACATTAGGTCTATTCTTTATTTTTTTATATGTAGTTATATTTATATAATTATATATAGAGTAATTACTTTTTATACTTTTATGTTAAGTTATATACTATTAAGTATATTAAATAAAATATAATATATATAAAGTTAAATATATAAATATAATACTTATCTTTCCATAAGACAATATTATTATAAATTATATTTGGTACTTTTTGTAAAGTATTAATTTTAACAGAATACATTTTTTTGTTAAAACACTTAAAATATGTGCTATAATGATTATAGGAGGTATTTTTGATGACAAGGGAAGAATTATTAAACAAGAGTGATGAATTAACACTTGCTTGGATGGATAAACAAGCAAAGTTAGATAATTATGTTCAAAGATGGTTAGATGGTGAAGTTCAAATGAGTTCAGAGGGAGTTCAACAACTTATTGATAGTGCTACACAACAAATAGAACAATTAAAAGCACAAGCAACTCAATTTCAAAGTGAATATATGAGAATAACACAAGAAGAAACAATGAGAAAAAATGCTGTAATAAGTGTTAGACATAATTTTGGTGTTAGTCCTGATGAAATTATTATAACAGATGGTGTTTTGTCTTCAAACGCTAATGAATCACATTTAGATGGTAGAAGTAAAAGCCCAGAGGAATTAGAAGATGAAAGAACTCAATTGTTAGCAAGAGTTAGAGAAAAAACTATGAAAAAGGAAATATCATTATCAGAAGCTTCAAGATTAGCTAATGATATTAACATTGCATATGGTAAATCTAGTTATAATCAAGAAAATACTCAAGGTGGTATGAAAAGATAAGTATATAGTTATTCTATATGCTTTTTATTTTTCTAATTCTATTTTAGGGCACATACCTCTTTTAAAGATAATCATACCTTTTCTAATTTTACCCTAGCCCCACTTAAAAACAAACACCACCGTTTTTAGCCCTTTATTAACGGCATTTAGCCCCTAGTAATATAAATATACTAAAAAGATATTTTCAAAACAGACAGATAGCGGATTTTGGTGTTTTAAGAGGTGTTTTAATGAAAACTATTCTTTGATTTTTTCACTCGTTTTACTATATACCTACTAGATAGGTACTATAGATAACTTTTTGTAGTTTGTAAGTCATCTTACTACTAACAAGTAAGGAGATGATAAAAGATGAGTGATAAGTTTTATACGTTAAAAGACATAAGTAGTCTTTTACAAACGCCAATACCATACCTAAGAAAACTTATTAAAGAACATAAGTTAAAAGGAAAGTTTTTAGGTAGACATTATATAGTTAGTGATGATGAGTTAAAAAGGTTTATTAGTTCTTTGGGGGTTAAAAATGAAAGATAAGAAGATTAGTATAGATTTAGATATAGAAGATTTATTAGGACTTAAAGAGCCAAGTAAGAATAGTCTAGAGTATGATTTAAACTTTATAATTAATAATGGTATTGATGATTATTTAAAAATACAAGAAAATGAGAAAAGAAAGGATAGAGAGTTTGTAGAACTATTTAAACGAAATTATAATGAGTTAGTTAAATATATTGAATTAGATGGTAGAATAGCAGTTAACTGCTTTACTTGTTTAAAGGGTGTTGATTTAAGTAAAAAATATGGAAAGCCAAGAAGTAAGTAGATAGTATAAATACTATTTGCTTACTTCTTTTTGTTATATACCAAACAAAAAACGAACAACGAAAGACTAAAAATAAGGTTAAAACCTATTAAAAATATTTTGTCGTTTTGTTATTATAGAACCAATTCAACCCAAAAGAAATATTTTAGATATGTATACATAAGATTACTTAGGAGGTTAGCTTAATGGTTAAAGAAACTTTTAACGAAAATGGTAAGACACTCCAAGAAATTATGGAACAATTTTTAATACTATATTATAATGGAAACCTTTAAAAATAAGGCTAAAAATGGTATAATATATATGTATATTAAAAGTCGTTTCAGTAATTTGAAAGGAGAATATATGGTAGATACTGAAACGTGGAAAGTTGGTATATATTGTAGATTATCTCGTGAAGATGAGTTAGAAGATGAAAGTAAAAGTATTACTAATCAACGTGAAATGTGTATGAACTATTGTGTTAAAAATGGCTTACGTATTATTGATGAGTATATAGATGATGGTATAAGTGGTAGTACTGATAATAGACCATCATTTAAACGTATGCTTAAAGATATAGATGATAAAAAAATAAATATGGTAGTAGTAAAAGATACTTCTAGACTTGCTCGTAATTTTAATGATGCTACTAAATATGCTTTTGTTTATTTTCCAGAAAGAAATATAAGATTATATAGTGTTATTCAAAGTTATGATAGTATAGACCCTAAAGCAAATAGTGATGGTATTTACTTTAAAAGTTTCTTTGATGAGTGGTTTATACGTGATACATCTACTAAGATAAGAAAAGGTTTAAGAGATAAAAAAGAAGTTGGTAAGTTTTTAGGAGGTATTGCTCCTTATGGTTATTATAAAGACCCTTTAGATAAGCATAAACTTTTAATTGATGAGTATTCAAGTGAAATAGTAAAAAGAATATTTAGTATGTTTGCTAGTGGTATGGGACTTAAAAAGATTTGCTATACTTTAACTGATGAGAAAGTACCAATACCAAGTGTTTATAAGAACTTAAACAGAGGACAAAAATCTACTTGTTATGGTAAATGGGTGACTCGTACTATTGTTGATATGTTAGTTAATGAAACATATATAGGAAACTTAACACAAGGTAGAGGTAAAAAAGTTAGTTATTTAGGTAAGAAAAAAGTAAGAGTGCCTAAAAAAGACTGGATAATTGTACCTAATTCTTGTCCTAGAATAATTGATGATGATACTTGGAATATAGTACAAAACATTTATAAACGTAATAGGAATAGACAAAAAACAAGTCACGAACATTTACTAAGAGGTTTATTAGTATGTAAAGACTGTGGACATACTATAGGAATATCTTTAAGCAAGTGGACTAATAAAGATGGAACAACTAATAAGAAATACTATTGCTATTGTAATTATTATCGTAAGATGAGTAAGTATAATGCTTGTACTCCTCATAAGATGGAATATGATGAGGTAGAAGAAAAAGTCTTAAAGAGTGTTAAGAAGATGTGTAAGAAATATCTAAGGGTAAACGACTTAGAAAATATATTAAAGAACAATGATAAGACTAACAAACTACTAGTAGAATTACAAACTAAAAAGAAAAAGTTAGAAAACGAAGTTAATTTAGTTAATACTAGAATAAATGATATTTATATGGATAAGATTAACAAAGTAGTTAGTGAAGAAGTGTTCTTTAATGCTTACAATACACTTATAGAAAACAATGAAAAGAATAAAACTGAACTAAAGGAAATAGATAAGAAAATATATCAACTAAAAAATAAGAATACTAATTCTAATGATAAGTATAAAAAGTCTATAGAGGAGTTTTTAAAACTAAAAAAACCATCTATCCAACTTATATCAAGTTTAATTGATAAAATTGTAATAGATGATGAAAAAAACATAGAAATATTTTATAAGATAAAACCTTTATTTTAAGTGAGTTATGGCCTAAATTAAGTATAATTTTTCACTTATGAGGACGTGAGTTGCTGCTCCAATTGCTAAAGCAGTATTATCTTCATCAATAGATGCACTAGATATAAAACCCCAAGCTAATGAAATAGAAAAGGAGTTTAACTATATAGATAAAGTATATGCTAAGGTACCAGATGTAGTTGGAATGTCTCGAGAAGAAGCAACCAATAATCTTAAAAGTTTTAAAGTAGAATATAGTGGAGAAGGAGGTAAAGTAGTATATCAATCGCCTTCTAGTGGTACTCAAATATATGAGGGTGAAGTTGTAAAACTTATGTTAGATGATTAAAAACAAAAGTATTATAAGTAAATTGAGGCATAATTCTTAAAAAAAATTATTGACAAATACTTAAAATAGATATAAAATGAATAGGCGCAATAAAATAAAAGGTAGTTTGATGTATTTGTTATTAATAGATAAAATAGAGCTACTTTTAGTTCTATTTTTTAGTTACCTTAATACAATTAATTGTGAAACAATTGTGAAATTGATTGACTTTGATAATTCTTTATGATATGATTGAATCATAATAAGAGGGACTGTGGAGGTGGACATGAAGGACACGTATGTATTTGAGTATGTTAATGAAAATGAGTTTAGAAAACTTGAAAGATCAATAAAAAAATATAACATGCTTGCATATAAACAATTGTATTTTCAGTATTATCCAGAACTTAAAAATGGGAAATTTTTAGGTGAGATAGTGTCTGATGATGAGGATAATGGGACTACAACTTATGAATTAAAGCTAACAACAGATGCGATGTTTTCTAAGGTTCACGGTGACATTAAATTGTATTATATAGTTTATCATAAGGAAAAAATTGTTATGCTTGATAAGTTTGAACCACTTGATATATTAAGTGAAGG